>JBGOVF010000060.1:0-9356 GCA_041477975.1 Tepidiformaceae bacterium | reverse complement strand
GGGGCGGGACCTGTTCTCGCGGGTGCTTTACGCAGCCCGGACGACGATCATCTTCACGGTGGTCGTGATCCTTAGCGGATCGCTATTCCTCGGGCTGGGGCTGGGATTGCTTGCGGGCTACCGCGGCGGCTGGGTGGACACCTTGATTATGCGCACGGGGGAGGTGCTGGGCGGCCTGCCCACGTTGATATTGATGATCGCGATCACAGCGGCGTTCCGGGCGCGGATCAACGACATCTCGTTCTGGTTGCAGGACCACACCTGGCTGAAGAGCGACGCGCGGACATTCGTGAAGTTCGCGATCATCGTTGCCGCCACGGTGCCGTTCGCCTGGATCGGCTCCTGCCGGATCGTGCGCAGCCAGGCGCTTGCCATCCGTGAGGCCTCGTTCGTAGCGGCCGCCGAAGGGATGGGCGCCTCGACCTGGCGGATCATCACTCGCCACATCCTTCCCGGCGTCATGCCGCTGTTCATCGTTGGTGTCTCGGCCGGGATGGCATCGACGGCGGGAGCGGAGGTGGCTCTGAGCTTTCTCGGTCTTGGGATCGACCCGCCAACCTCGAGTTTTGGCGCGCTGATCGCGGGTGGCGCAGGACCGCAAACGTTCGAGCTGTATCCGCATTTGCTGCTCGCGCCGGCGATCCCGGTGGCGTTGTTCTTCTTCGCGTGGAACCTGCTCGGCGATGCGCTCGTCGACATCTTTGAACCGCGCACGAGCCAGGTGAAATAGCACGGCGTCATCGTTCTCAGCGCCGCGCCCGGCGAGGGCCGGGGCGTTTGCTATACTCGGTGGGGAGGAATGATTTCGCCCTGTGAAGGTAACCCTCGAACGGCTCCCGGAGAGCCGTGTCCAGCTTGAGATTGAAATCGACCAGGACCGCCTCGAGCGGTCGCTGGATTCTGCTTACCGCCGTATAGCCGCCAAGAGCAGGTTCCCCGGCTTTCGGGCGGGGAAGGCGCCGCGGGCAGTGGTGGAACGTGCAGTCGGGCGCCAGGGTCTGATTCGCGAAGCGCTGGATAAGCTCGTCCCCGATGCTTACAACGAAGCGATCGAAGCCGAGGACGTGCAGGCCATTGGCCAGCCGGAGCTCGAAATCCAGGAACTGGAGCCGGTGCGCTTCCTCGCCACCGTGCCCGTGCGGCCAACGGTGGACCTGGTCGCCTACAAAGAGATCCGGGTGGAACGCGAGAAGGCCGAAGTCACGCCGGAAATGCTGGACGAGCAGCTGCTGCTGCTGCGGCGGCGCTACGCCACACAGGTGCCGGTGGAGCGCCCCGCCCAGTGGGACGACATCCTCACTGGCGACGTGCGCGGCGAGGTGGACGGCGATTCGTTCGTCGAAGATGAGAACGCGGAGTTTCCGCTGAGGGAAGGCCAAACGCTTTTCGTCCCGGGACTGGCCGAGGCATTCCTCGGGATGGCGAAGGGCGACGAAAAGTCTGTGGAAGTGACAATGCCCGAGGACTTCCGCTCCGAACGGCTCCAGGGCAAGCAGGCCACCTTCAAGCTGAAGGTCCACGAGATCAAAGAAGAGCAACTCCCGGAGGCGGACGACGAGTTCGCCAACCAGGTCAACGCCGAAGACTTCCCGACGTTCGACTCGCTCAAGGAGCGGATTACAACCGACCTCCAGAAATCCCTGGACGACCAGGGCGACGCGAAGCAAAGGAACGAAGCGGTTGACAAGCTGGTCGAGGGAGCGACGCTGGAGTACCCGCAACTGCTGGTGGAGCGAGAGATGGACCACCTCGTGCGCGAGAGCATGGGGAACGACCAGCAGCAGTTCGTGAACTACCTGCGGCGCCTTGGGCGGACCGAGCAGGAGTACCGGGAGACCTTGCGCGAGGCGGCCGAGACCCGCGTGCGCCGATCGTTGGCCCTCAGCCATCTCGCGGAGGCTGAAGGTCTGGACGTAACAGCCGAAGAAATAGAAGAGGAACTGGACACTCTCGTTGCGCCCATGGGCGATGATGCAGCGCGGTTCCGCCAGATGTTCGCCACTGAGGACGGGGTTTCGACGATTCGCCGGAACCTCATCTCGAAGAAGACGCTCGACCGGCTCGCAGCGATTGCCAGCGGTGAACTAGAGGAGGAGCCAGCGTGAACCAACCCCAGGGGCTGCACCCGCTCGTGCAGGCCGTGATCCCAACTGTCATCGAAAGTGGACCGCGCTCCGAGCGGGCATTCGACATCTTTTCTCTGTTGCTCAAGGAGCGGATCGTCTTCCTGGGGACACCCATCGACGACATGATCGCGAACCTGATCGTGGCCCAATTGCTCTTCCTCCAACGCGAGGACCCGGAGCGGGACATCAGCATGTACATCCATTCGCCGGGCGGCGTTATCACGGCCGGCCTGGCGATTTACGACACGATGCAGCTCATCGAGCCCGCCGTTTCGACAATTGCCGTCGGCCAGACGGCTTCGATGGCGACCGTGCTGCTCTGCGCCGGGGAGAAGGGCAAGCGCTATGCGCTGCCCAACGCAACCGTGCACATGCACCAGGCTCTGGGTGGTGCGCGCGGTCAAGCGTCCGATATTGAAATAGCGGCGAAGGAGATCCTTCGCAACAACGAGATCATTCGGAATATCATCGCCAAGCACACGGGGCAGCCGGTGGAGCGGATTACGAAGGACTTCGACCGCGATTTCTACCTCGATGCCCAGGGCGCCAAGGACTACGGCATGGTCGACGAGTTGCTGGCGCGTCCGTCGGACGCCAAATAGGCAGAGGGGAGAATCGCTTTGGCCAGTAACCCAACCACCCCCGTCCAGTACCTCTGTTCGTTCTGCGGGAAAAACCAGGACCAGGTACACGGGCTGATCGCCGGGCCCGGCGACGTCAACATCTGCGAGGACTGCGTGGACCTCTGCCGCGAAATCATCGTACGCAGGGGGGGGAATCGTCTTGGCCAGTAACCGTACCAACCGCGTCCAGTACCACTGTTCGTTCTGCGGGAAAAACCAGGACCAGGTCCGGCGGCTGATCGCCGGGCCCGGCGCCGTCTACATCTGCGATGAGTGCGTGGACCTCTGCCGCGAGATCATCGACGAAGAGACGGGCTCGGCGACGACCGCCGCGACGGCGAAGGGCGCCGCCGGTGTGGCGAAGAACGTCCCGGCGCCGAAGTTCATCTACGAACACCTGGAGGAATACGTCGTTGGCCAGGACCAGGCTAAGAAGGTCCTTGCCGTTGCCGTGTACAACCACTACAAACGTACCGGCGCGGCCGCCGACGGCGACATCGAGCTGGAGAAGTCCAACATCCTGCTCGTTGGGCCGACGGGCGTGGGCAAGACCTACCTCGCGAAGACGCTCGCGAAGATGCTGGACGTGCCGTTCTCGATCGCTGACGCGACCGCGCTGACCGAGGCCGGCTATGTGGGCGAAGACGTGGAGAACATCCTCCTGCACCTGATCCAGGCGGCCGACTTCGATATCCAGAAGGCCGAGCGCGGGATCATCTACATCGACGAAATCGACAAGATCTCGCGCAAGGGCGACAACCCGAGCATCACGCGGGACGTTTCCGGCGAAGGCGTGCAGCAGGCGCTCCTGAAGATCATCGAGGGCTGCATCGCGAACGTGCCGCCCCAGGGCGGGCGCAAGCACCCGCACCAGGACTTCCTCCAGATCAACACGGCGAACATCCTCTTTATCTGCGGGGGCGCATTCGAAGGGCTGGAAAACTACATCGAGAAGCGGCTCACGCGCGACCATGTGCGAATCGGGTTCCAGGCCGACCGCGGCTTCCGCGGGACGAAGCGCAAGGACGAACTGCTGACGCACGTCACGCACGACGACCTGCTGGAGTTCGGGCTGATCCCCGAGTTCGTCGGCCGGCTGCCGATGGTGGTGGGCCTGCAGTCACTCGATGAAGGCTCCCTCGTGCGCATTTTGACTGAACCGAAGAACGCGCTGATCAAGCAGTACCAGCACTACTTCGCGATGGACGGCGTCGAGCTGGTGTTCACGGACGATGCCCTGAAGGCCGTGGCGGAGATGGCGATCAAGCACAAGACCGGCGCGCGCGGGCTCCGGACCGTACTCGAAGAGACGCTGATGGAAGTGATGTACGAAATCCCGGGGCGCGGCGACGTGAAGAAGTGCGTTGTCAACGCGGAATCCGTGCTCAACCGGACGCGCCCATTACTGCTGACGCGCGGCGGCCAACAGGTCGACGTTTCGGGGCCTGGCTCGACGCAGGAGCTGCGCGGCGAGACGGCCTGACTTTCTGAAGGCAGAACGGGAAGGGCCGGCACTGCCGGCCCTTTTCGCATGCGTGCCGGTTCGCGAGGCCACGCAGCGAAGCCCGTGCGATACTCTCTTGCGCGCAGCTTGCGCCGGGGTTGGCCGATGCTCTCCTACGTCGACCGCATCCAGCTTGTGGTGCCCGATCGGTCCGTGGCCGTGCAGCGCTGGCAGGCCCTGTTCGGCGCCGAGCAGATCGCTGAAGACGGCTCCCGGTTCCTCAATGCACACCGAACCACCGTGCAGGCCGGGCGGAGCTTGTTCGAGTTCCTCGAACCAGCCGGTCCGGGGCCGATCCAGGACTTTCGGGACAGGTGGGGTCAGGGGCTTTACGGCGTCGGGTTCAGCACGCCCGACCTGGGGGTGTTCGCGCGGCACCTCGATTCGCAGCGTGTGAGCTTCGAACACGAAGGCGACGCCCTCTTGATGGACCGTGCAGCCACGGCGGGCATGCCCACGGTGGTCGTCGAAGACAAGGCGCGCGAGCCCGTGGGCCACATTCGCTGCCTTTACGAGGTGACCAACCCGGTGCGCGACTGGCAGGACACGGCCGCGCGGTACACCCGCATCTTCGGGCTCGACCCCACCTGCTACAGCCCGATAAAGAGCGAACTGTACGGCTACGCGGGCACGCTCACGCTGTTCAACCCGCCCGACCGGCTGGACCGCATCGAAATCACGCAAACATTCGGCGACGGTGCGATGGATCGGTTCCACCAGCGCCGGGGGCCAGCGCTCTACATGTGCTACATCGAGACCGACGACGTGGCAGCGCTGGCCGGCCGGTTGCGGAGCAATCACTTGCGGTTCACCGACAGCGAGGACCGCCCGCCGGAGACCGGCCTGTTCATCCACCCTTCGGCGCTGTTTGGAATGCTGATGGGCGTAAGCCGGACCAACTACGCATGGGTCTGGAGCGGGCGCCCGGAGTTGGCCGGGGCCGAGGCCGGGGAGTACAGGGCGCACTGAGCCGCTATTTCTGGTGGGTGAGCAGCACGGCCAGCGCCGTGCCCACGAAACCGAGCGCCGCCAACACGAGCTGTGGGTCGGTGAAGAGGATGCGGTCCGGCGCGTCGGTCTTGCGAGGTCCGTTGATGAGGAGCAGGTAGCGACAGAGCGCGAAGGCCGCAAAAGGCAGCGTCCAGGCCATGGAGCCATCGCGTGGGACGTTTTCTGATTCGATCGTGTAGAGCGCGTAACTGAGGATTGCCGCGGAAGCGCTGATGGTGAGCAACTGGCCCAGCAGTTCGCCACCGTACTGCGCGAGCGCGGGGCGGTGGCGAGCCGCCTCGGTGCCCAGCTGGCGGTACTCTGCCCAGCGCTTGCTGCTTGCGAAGAAGAACGCCCCACAGCTCGAACAGACGTAGAGCCAGGGGCTGATCATGACGTCGATGGCGGCTGCCCCGGCCACGGCCCTGGCAACGACACCGCCGCAGAGGATGAGGATATCCAGGATGGCCACGCGCTTGAGCCCGAACGAGTACGCGACCATCACAGCGGCGTACCCGGCGAGCACGGCTCCAGCGGCGAGATCGAGCACGAAGGTAAGAGGTAGCGCGACCGTGACGAGGATGGCTGCCGCCCCGAGCGCCGTCGTGACCGAGAGGTTGCCACTCGCGATGGGCCTGCGCTGCTTGCGCGGATGGAAGCGGTCGGCCTCGCGGTCCTGGACGTCGTTCAGGAGGTAGACGGCGCTGGAGACCATGCACCAGAGCCCGAAGAGGGCCGCCGAGCGCCAGAGCAGGGGCCACCAACTCGATGGATCGCCGGCGCGCCAGGCGTTGCCGGCGCTGAAGACCAGCGCCGCGAAGACGATGCCGTTCTTGGGCCACTGGTAGGGCCGCATCGCGCGGAGGAGCGGAGTGAACGGCAGCCGGCGAGTGGAGACGACGGCGACGGTATCGGTCATGCCGGCGGCCTGGTGATGGTGGCCCACTGGCCGTTGATTGCCCCCACGAGCGCCACGGTGTCCGCAGGAAAGACCGCGTTCCCCGCGCCGGCGGCTGCCCAAACGTGCGTGAAACGGTGGAGCGAATCATCGACAACGACGTCGGACGGGTTTGCCGGGCCGACTGGCGAAACGCCACCCACAGGGAAGCCGGTGTGGGCGAGGACCTCCTCTTGCGACCCCATACGCAGCTTCTTCCGGCCAACCCCGAGGAGCCGCGCGAGCAGCGCCGTATCCACCTGGCGGTCGCCGGCAGTGAGGACCGTCGTGGGGCGCCCGTCGGCGAGGAAGAACAGCGTCTTGACGATCTGGCCGAGCTCGCAGCCGACCGCATCGGCGGCGTCCTGGGCAGTGCGCGTGCTGGCTTCGAACTGGCGGACCTGGGCCGGCAAGCGGAGTGCTTCGAGGGCCCGCCCGACGCGTTCGATGGGTGTCACGGGGATAGCGTAGCAGGGGCGTGAGACACGGAAACCTGCGCCCGATTCAGGCCGGCCGGCCCACCGGTTCGGGACCATTCGGACTACTTGTTGATCGAGCCGGGCGCCACGCTCTTCTCAGAGGTGAGCCATGGTCCCGACAGCGACGGAATTCCGGACGGTGAGCGGCACAGCGACGGTCATTCGCCGCCTGGAGCCCTCCGACGCTGACGCCGTGGCCGAACTTGCCCGGCATCTGTCCCGACGCGCGCCGCTGGTGGTCGCTCTGCCGAGCCCGGACGGAGCGGGCAACGCAACGCTCGTGGCGTGCGACCGCGAGACCGGGGCCATCCTCGGGGTTGGCCGGTACGCGCTGACTGAACCAGAGGTGGCAGACGTGGTCTTTGCCGTTGCGCACCATTTTCGCGGCGAAGGGATCCATGCCGCTCTGTTGCACGAACTCGCCGAACACGCGCGGGCGAATGGCGTTCGCCAGCTTACCGCACACGTCCCTGTCGAAAACGACCGGACATTCGATGCGTTCTGGCACAGTGGTTACCCAATGACCTGCCGTAACGACGGGGGCGTGACATTCGTGACGCTGACCATCGGCGCGTAGCCGTGGCGTCAGCGAGCGGTCCGGAGGACGATGACGCAGCAATGGCTGTGAACCGGCTCTCGCACCGCCCGGCGCCCGCGAGCTCCGCCGCCGAGGCAGTGGGCCGCGTCACGTCCGGGGACCGGATCTACCTGCAGGGCGGCGCTGGCACGCCGTACGCCCTCGTGGGCGGCCTGATTGAACGGGCCTCGAACCTTCACGACATTGAAATCGTCCACCTCCACACCGATGGCCCCGCGCCGTACACAACCGAAGCGATGGAGGGCCACTTCCGTCACAACGCGTTGTTCATCGGGAGCAACGCGCGTGAGGCGGTGGCGGCAGGCCGCGCCGACTACACGCCCATCTTCCTCTCGGAGATCCCGTCGCTGTTTGCGACTGACGGCGCATTGCCGCTGGATGTCGCCCTGATCCATGTCACCCCGCCGGACCCTCACGGATACTGCTCGCTGGGAGTGTCGGTCGACTGCGCGTTATCGGCGGCGACGCACGCCCGGCTGGTCATCGCGCAGATCAACCCGCGGATGCCGCGGACGCGCGGGCACCATCTCCACATCTCCGCGATCGACGTGGCCTTCGAACAGGCGAGTGAACTGCCTGAGCACGAGGTCCAGGAGGCCTCGCCCGAGGCGCGCGCTATCGGCCGCCACATCGCGCAGCTGATCGAGGATGGCTCGACGTTGCAACTGGGCATCGGCTCGGTGCCCGATGCGGTCCTCGCTGAGCTGCGAGACCATAAGGACCTCGGCATCCACACGGAGATGTTCAGCGACGGCGTGCTGCCGCTCGTGCAGTCCGGCGTCATCACCGGTGCACGAAAGACGCTGCATCCTGGCGTGATCGTGAGCGCCTTCGTGATGGGGTCACGGAAGCTATACGACTTCGTGGACGGCAACCACGAAGTGGAGCTGCACCCGGCCGACTACACCAACGATCCCGCGGTCATCGCAGCCAACGACCGCATGGTGGCGATCAACGCTGCTTTGAGCGTTGACCTGACCGGCCAGGTGGCCGCCGATTCGCTCGGCGCCCGGTTTTACAGCGGCATCGGCGGACAGGTCGATTTCATCCGCGGCGCTGCGCACTCCGAAGGCGGAAAGCCGATCATCTGCCTGCCATCGACCGCGAAGGACGGGACCGTCAGCCGGATCTGCCCGGAGCTGTGGCACGGTTCGGGTGTGGTTACCACGCGCGGCGACGTTCACTGGGTCGTGACGGAATTCGGCGCGCGCAACTTGCACGGGCGCACCGTTCGCGAGCGGGCGCGCATGCTGATCGACATCGCTCATCCGAAGTTCCGGGAGGAACTCGAACAGCGGGCGGGCGAGATGGGCTTCCTCGGCACACGGTCGTAGCGCCGCTGGACGCGGCAGGCGAGTCATCGCTAGCCTTGATCGATGGCGAAGGTGCGCGCGGACCTACTCCTGGTGGAACGTGGACTGGCTGAGACGCGCGAGCGGGCGCGCCAACTGATCATGGCCGGCCGCGCACGGGTGGGGACGAGCACGCTCGTTAAACCCGCGACGATGCTCGATGTCACCGCCACGATCGAGGTCACGGAGCCCGAACGGTATGTCAGCCGGGGCGGCCACAAGCTCGAGGCCGCGTTGGCGACGTGGTCGATAAGCGTTGGCGGATTGCGTTGCATGGACCTCGGTGCATCTACAGGCGGCTTCAGCGATTGCCTGCTCCAGGCGGGCGCCGCGAGCGTTCTGGCCGTCGACGTAGGACGCGCGCAGCTGCACCAGCGGCTGCGGGACGATGTCCGCGTGACCCTTATCGAGGGCACCAATGCCCGCGACCTGCCAGAACTCCCGCCTATCGACTTCTTCGTGGCGGACCTGTCGTTCATTTCTCTGCGCAAGGTATTGCCGTCGGTTCAGCGGCGGGTGGCGCCCGGGACGCCCGGGGTGGTGCTGCTCAAACCACAGTTCGAAGCGGGCCAAGCGGACGTTCCCCGTGGCGGGGTGATCAAGGACGTTGGCGTACAAGAGCGCGTGCGGGATTCGTTCGTGGAGTGGCTGGAAGGCGAGAGTTGGGCCGTCTGTGGCATCATTGCGTCGCCAATCCGGGGCGGCGATGGCAACCTGGAGTACCTCGTGTATCTGCGCACGCCAGTG
>JBGOVF010000101.1:0-7204 GCA_041477975.1 Tepidiformaceae bacterium | reverse complement strand
TCACTTTTCACACTTTCCACTTTCGACTTTCCACTCCCAAGCGCCGCCCGCGCCCCGCTGACCGCCGGGCCGGTTACGCGCGTCAGAGCCGCGCCCGTAAACAAGCGTCCGGCCGCGAATCAGGCCAGGTGTGCGCGGCAGCGCCGCTCACTTTTCACTTTCCACTTTCGACTTTCCACTCCCAAGCGCGGCCCGCGCCTCCTCCACCGCCGCCGACGGCGCCGCCAGCTCAAGCGCCTCGCGCGCCGTCTTCCGCTTCGTCGCCGACGTCTCCGTCTTCAGCGTCTCCAGGAATACGGCCATCAGGTCCTCGCGCCGGCTGGCTACGACCGCGGCGGCAAGGTAGCCGTACACCTCCACCCCGGAAAACCGGAACACGTCGCTCGCAAACTCAGAAATAAGTGGCTCCGGCTGGCGGGCGAGGAGGTAGTCGCAGAAGCCAAGCATCAGCACGTCGCTTCTGCTTGAGGACACTCCTCGCAACAAGCCCTCGATCCGCTCCGCTGGAAGCGCCGTCATGCCCCGGAGACACTCGGCCATAACCTCAGCCGGGGCCGATTCGTCGAACGCATGGGCATACAGGGCGAGCGCCACGGTCTCCCCATTGGCGACGAGCAGCCGCGCCGCCGTCGCCGCCGGCTCGGCGGTCATCTGATCGGCGTCGTTTTGGCCGAGGATCTCGGCGGCGCGAAGGCTGGCTGCCTCCGGATCGAGCACGCCCATGAGAGCGAGGCCGGCGGCGCGCAACATGGCTCCGTCCCCCTGAGTGGTGAGCTCGACCGTGGATGCTGCCTGCTCGGCCAGCCCCCGATCGTCCGCGTTACGAAGGTGCCAGAGAGCACCGAGTATCTCGATCCGCACCGCTCCACCGGGGTCCTGTCTCTTTCCGTCGGATCCGAAGTACTCGTAGACGTCCCGCAAGACCCCGTGGTCATCCGGCCGCACTCCCGGCGCCAGCGCACGCAGCGCGGCGCTCAGCAGCTCAGGGTTGCCCTCGCCCGGCAGAACTTCCAGCGCGAACTCGCGCAGGCCCGCAGCGTCGCCGCGCAGCGCCTGGATGCGGTCCAGCGCGCGCCGCACCTCAGCCGAACTCGAAATGGTGCGTTTCATCCGCCGACTGTAGCCGCCGCACGCCCGGTTGCGGAAGCCGCGCCCCGCGCGCATCTTCTGGGCGATGCATGGCGACGGAGTTCCCTCTGCGCGCACGGAAGGCGCCGGCGCCGCGGCACGGCCCGCCGTGCCTGGCATCCCAATCGAGATTCACACGCCTTGCCCGCCCCAACTGCTACCGCCCTGCGCCTACGCCTTCCCCGACGTGCGACGCGCCCCGAAGCGCGGACTCATCGGGACGGGCGGCGATTTCGAACCCGCAACCATCGTCGCCGCCTACCGCGCCGGCATCTTCCCCTGGCCCCACGATGAAGAAGAGCGCGCCTGGTTCTCCCCGGACCCCCGCGCGATCATCCCGGTCGGCGGTCTGCACGTCTCGCGGCGCCTCGCACGCACGGTGCGCTCAGGCAGCTTTCGCGTCACTCTCGACGCCGCCTTCGAACAGGTCATGATCGCCTGCGCCGACCGTCCTGACGGCACCTGGATCACGTCGGCCCTTATCGACGGCTACACGCGCCTCCACCGGCTCGGCTGGGCGCATAGCTTCGAAACCTGGTCGGCGGACGGCACCATCGCGGGCGGCCTTTACGGCGTTGGCGTAGGCGCAATGTTCGGCGCCGAATCCATGTTCCACCGGGCCACCGATGCCTCGAAAGTCGCCATGGTCGCGATGATGCAACACGCCGAACGCATCGGCCTCCAGCTCATCGACATCCAGGTCCTGACACCCCACACAGCGTCGATGGGGGCCGTGGAGATCAGCCGGGTGGAGTACCTAAAGCGCTTGGCGCGCTCGCTGGACTCCCAGATGGACTGGCGCGCAGCAGCGGGAGGCGACACATGACTGACGTCGATTGTTTGGTTGGCGAGTACCGGCGGGCGCCTATGCCGATCGCTGAACCCGTGACGAAGGTCGGCGGTCGGCCTGTGGTTTGGGACGCGATCGAAGTCCCGCTCTGCACAGAATGCGGTCACCCACTCGACTTCATCGCGCAGGTCCGGCTAGACATCGTGAAACCGCCGACCTGCAACTGGGACATTGTGCACGTCTTCATGTGCAGATACTGGCCCGGCCAAGGGCCTATCTGCGCCTCGTTCGACCCTCGCAGCGGCGCGAACATCGTCGTGTTCCAGAAGAGGAGCGATGTGGCCCACGCCCAGGCCGTCTCCGGCGTGCCAGAGTTCGAGGTGCTCCTCACCCACGCCCCGGAGCCCGATATCGACTCTGACGACGCCTCGATCGCCGAGGCCATCCGCGACCGCGTATTCCTCGGCACGAAGGTGGGAGGCGTGCCGTGCTGGTTCCAGGGACGCGACTGGCCAGACTGCCGGCGGTGTGATGGTCCGACCAGGTTCGTGGCACAGATCGACGACCACCTTGAGGGCGTCCTGGACGGCACCGCGACACTCATCGGGTTCGGCGATGTCGGATATGGCTACGTCTTCGTCTGCGCCGCGGAATGCGGGGCATTCCTCTGGCAGGGCGGGTGAACGGGGCCGCCGCAGCCCGTCACGCGAACGGGTCCACCACCTTGATCCCGTCGAACTTCCGGAAGTCGCGGTCGTGCGAGTAAATCGTGCTCACGCCGTACTGGCGCATCAACGCCACGATATGCGCATCCGAAAAGAGCGGTCCGCGCACCGAAACGCCCGTCAAGGCGCCTCGCAGTTCCCTCAGGAACCCCTTGCGCTCTCCCTCGGCTCGAACTTGTGGCAGGGCCAACAGGTCGTCCACCCCTTCGATCGCCGCTTCGGCATCGAGAGCGTTCGAGAAGATACGTGGATTTGTCGCGATCCTCAGGTAACCGAGTATCACCGGCCAAAACACGTAGACGAGTTCGTCTGATTCTTCGATTCGAGCAAGCGCCTTGCGCGCCGCCGCGTGGTACCGGCTGTCCGCGTCAGCAGCGTACACAAGAACGTTCACATCAAGGGCGTATGTCATGCCCTTCGTCCATCAAAGCCCAAAGGGCCTCCTTATCCTCAAGGTCGACTTTCGCGTGCATGGCCTTCGTGGGCCACCGAAGCCGGCGCCGCGGAACCGCGTCGTCTTCCTTCCCCACCGCCCGCGCCAACAGCTCGGACATCAGGCATCCCAGCGTCTTACCCTCGACTCGAGCGCGCACCTTCAGCTCTTCGAGTACTGACGTATCGATGTCCACCGTCGTCCTCATACATCTGATGCTGACGTTTCGCGCATCAGATGTCCAACAACTCAGTCCTCAGTCCTCGAACCTACTCCACCTCCACCACCATCTCGATCTCGACCGCGATCCCGAACGGCAACGACTGCATCCCCACCGCCGATCGGGCATGCCGGCCCTTTTCCCCGAAGATCGATACGAGCAGGTCCGAACCGCCGTTGATGACCTGCGGGTGCTGCTCGAAATCGTCGGTGCAGTTCACCATCCCCAGCACCTTCACGAACCGCTTCACCCGATCCAGGCTGCCAATTTCGGCCTGCAACGAGGCAAGGCAGGCGAGCATCGTGATCTCTGCGGCTTCGCGCCCCTCGCCGACAGTGAGGTCGAATCCGAGCTTGCCCGCGATGAGCGTGCCATCGGCACGGTAGGGACCGTGGCCGCTGACGAACACAAGGCTACCCGTCCTGACGGTCGGGACGTAATTGGCTGCGGGCGCCCGGGTAGGCGGGATGGTGATGTTCAGTTCCTTCAAGCGGTCGGGGATCGTCAAAGTGCACCTCGGCGTGTTGAGTGCGCGCATCATCTCCGCCCGAACGGCCCGGTTCAATGCGCCGTTCAGCCGTCTCCGAGCCTCGCCCCTTGGTCGAGACTGGAGCCATCGAAGAGCGAGGTGACCTCTTGAGCAACGACCGCCCAATCCCGGTTGGCATCTACCAACTGCTGCAGGACTTCGAGTGCCCCGCGGCGAGTGTCCGCGTCTTCCGATTGGAAGGGGAGCGCGACGCGGTCGGCAGCCACGTCCACCGGCGCTCGGCACAGGTGTACGTGGCTTTGCGCGGCACCGTGATGGTAGACGTGGATGGAGTTGAAACGGTGCTCGCGCCCTACCAGGCGCTCGCGGTGTGGCCCGGCGAGGGACATTCCGCTTCGGCGGTCGGCGGCGAGGCCGTGCTGATGAACATCTCGGTGCCACCACTCCGCGCGGACGACCAGGTGGCTGTGGCGCACACCGCGGATTCACCAGATCTGCGCCTCCCCCGCGAAGGCGGCGACATCGAGGACTGAGGTGATGCGATGAACGTCTTGATCACGTATGCGACCAGCGAAGGCCAGACTGCACTTGTAGCCGACCGCCTGGCCAGGGCGGTGCGCGCAGCCGGACTCGGTGCGATGGCTGTGAACGTGGACCATGCGCGCGCAAATCCGGCCGGTTTCGATGCGGTGATCGTCGCCAGTCCCATCCATATGGGGCGCTACGATGCGCGCATCGTCCGGTTTGCGAAGGAAAATGCGGAAGCGCTCAACGCGCGGCCTTCGTGGTTCGTTTCGGTCTGCCTCACCGAAGCGCAGCCCGAGAAACATCCTGCGGTCCAGGCGATCATCGACAAGTTCCTCGCCGAGACGGGCTGGAAGCCTCGGGGCACAGCCAGCTTCGCCGGCGCGCTCAAGTACCGTTCGTACAACCCGCTCAAGCGGCTGCTCATGCGCTGGATCGTGCGCAGCACCGGTTCCACCGATACGTCACACGACTACGAGTTCACCGACTGGGGAGCGGTAGACGAATTCGGTCGAATGGTGGCGGCATCGTTGTCGTTGGCCGCGGCTATGTAGGCCATGTCCGTGCAGTCTTGGACGGTGGCTTAGCCCGGCCCTACGATTGCGCGGCTATGTCTACCTACCCGATCTTGCTCACCCCCGGCGATGGCATCGGCCCCGAAGTCATGGCCGAGGCGCTCAAGGTTCTCGCCCGCGTCGAAAAGCGGTTCAAGCACGAGTTCCAGTTCGAGGAGGAGACGATCGGCGGGAGCGCCATCGACAGGTACGGAGTGGCGCTGCGTCCGGAAACCGTCCTGAAGGCGAAGGCATCGCGGGCAGTGCTCTTCGGCGCGGTGGGCGGCCCGAAGTGGGACGACCCGAAGGCAACCGTGCGCCCGGAGGACGCTATCCTCGGCATGCGCAAGCAACTCGGGTTGTTCGCGAACCTTCGCCCGGTGCGTATCAACCCCCTCATGATCAACGAGAGCAGCCTCAAGCCAGAGGTGCTCGACGGTACCGACATGATCGTGATCCGCGAGCTCACGGGCGGCCTGTATTTCGGGAAGCCGAAAAGGCGCTGGGAGAGCGCCAGCGGAAGGCAGGCCGTCGATACCCTCCGCTACAGCGAAAAGGAGGTCGCGCGCGTTTGCCACGTCGCCTTCCAGCTCGCGCGTCAGCGTCGCAAGAAGGTCACGAGCGTGGACAAGGCAAACGTGCTGCGAACTGGCGCTATGTGGCGCGAAATCGCGACCGAGGTCTCGAAGCTCTACCCGGACGTAGAGTGTGAGCACATCCTCGTCGACGCCTGCGCCATGTACCTGCTGCGGCGGCCGGCGAGCTTCGATGTGATCGTCACGGAGAACATGTTCGGTGACATCCTCACCGACGAGGCCGCGATGCTCGCTGGCTCGATGGGGATGATGCCGTCGGCCAGCCTCGGCAAGCGCCGTAAAGATGGGACGGGAATCGGCCTCTATGAGCCGATCCACGGCAGCGCGCCGGATATCGCCGGCCAGAGGAAGGCGAACCCGCTCGCAATGATCCTGAGCACCGCGATGATGCTGCGCCTTTCGCTCGGGCTCGAGGCCGAGGCCGCGGCCGTGGAGGAAGCAGTCGACGCGGTCATCCGCGACGGCTACCGCACGCCCGATATCGCCGGCGCCGGGGCGAAGGTGGTGGACACCGCGAAGATGGGAGACCTCGTCGCCGAGCGGCTGGCGTAGATGGTCCAGGTTCGCGATGTGCTCAGACGATTGCGGGACGACGGGTGGGTCCAGATAGCCTTCAAGGGGAGCCACCGCCAGTTCAAGCACGCGGCGAAACGTGGCAAAGTAACGGTAGCGGGACACCCCGGCGACGAAGTGCCCCCCGCTACCTTGAAGAGCATTCTGCGCCAGGCAGGCTTGGAGTAGGACATGGCCGAGTACACCGTGATCCTCGAGAAGGGCGAAACCGGCTGGGGCGCATACGTTCCAGACCTGCCAGGCTGCGTGGCAGTCGCGCAAACGCTTGAGGAAACCGAGCGCCTGATTGAGGAAGCGATCGCGATGCATATCGAGGCGCTGCGCGCCGACGGCGACCCCGTACCTGAACCGACGACGCAGTCGCGGCGGGTAGGGGTGGCATAACCCCAGGCCCAATTGGAGACACGCAGGTGACCGAGTACACCGTTATTCTCGAACAGGGCGCCAGGAACTGGTCGGCGTATGTCCCTGACGTGCCCGGCTGTGTGTCGGCGGCCAAGACCCGCGATGAAACAGAGCAGCTCATCGCGGAGGCTCTTGCCTTCCACCTCGAAGCACTTCGAGCGGACGGGCAACCGATTCCGTTGCCTACCACGCTGGCCACACGTGTTTCCGTGCCAGCCTAGCTAGCTCCGCTACGTCGGGCGACCGCTGGCCCGTTCGACGAATCTTTGAACCCTCGTCCCCACAAAAGCAGGAGGGGCCCATACGGGCCCCTCCTGGTTCGTCGCGGATGGTGCGCGCTTAGCGCGTTCGCTTGTTGCGCCCCGTGGCGATAACGCCGAGGCCAAGGCTGATGACCAGCAGTCCGATGACTGCGATGAAGGCGTTAGCCGAGCCGACCGGCGTCTCGAAGCCGGCGCCCGTGGCTGGTGGCTTCGGAGTTGGGCCGGGCGTGCGCTCACCCTGGATGGTGCTCACCGGCGTCGGCGTGGCCGGGGCGGGCGTGCTCGTCGCCGTCGGCGGGACGGGCGTCGGCGGGATGGGCGCGGGGGTCGGCTGCGTCGTCTGGCAATTCACCACGCAGCCGGGCTCGTTGAGGATGTTGTTGAAGGCGATGACGACCGTGCCGCCGGCCTGCGGGCTCGTGGTCTGGGAGGCGGAAGGCAGCACCGTCCAGCCCGCCTGCGTGCTCTCGGTTACCGTGTAGGTGCAGCCGAGCGCCGGGAG
>JBGOVF010000176.1:0-5677 GCA_041477975.1 Tepidiformaceae bacterium | reverse complement strand
CGCACTTCGTCGCGCCAGGCGATCTGCTCCGCGGTAAGCCGCAATTCCACGCGCCGGAGTATAGCCAGTCAGCCGCGCGACGCCGCGATGCGTTCCAGCGCCGGCAGCGCATCGGCCAGCCGCCTGATTCGCACGATGTTCGGGCCTTCCAGCCAGCGGTTCCTCCACCAGTCGACCAGGAACACCACCGGCACCAGCTCCGCCAGCCACCGCGCCGTGTGCGCGTCATCTTCGAAATGAGCGATTGCCCCGAGCTCCACGACGCGCCGCGCCTTGAATTGCGCGGGCTGCTCGCGCCACTCCGGGCGCAGGTTCAGCGGTGGGTCGGAACGAAGGTGGCGCCGGCACCACTGACGCGTGAACTCCGCGGCCTCGTCGGATCGCGCCGACACCACCTGGCAGTCGAATAGCTCGGAGAGCGCCGCGAAGCCCTCAACCGCGCCGGGCATCGGCCGCCGCATGGCGTAGCGCCAGCGCTCAGTGCGCCAGAGGAGGCTTTTCGTGCCCTCGCCTTCCCGCCTCTTCGTCCGTCCGCGCCCGGGGTTAATCCCGAAGGGAGGCCTGCAGAGCACCCCATCGAGGTCAAAGGTCACGACCGGTTTGTCCGCAGGCACGCGGCGATCCTAGCCGCTCTGGCGCGTAGACGGCCGAGCGGCCAACGTTCGCCTTCATGTCAGTCGTCGAGCTCCCGCTGCTCGCCGCGGCTGCCTTCGTCGCCGGCGCGATCAACGCCGTGGCGGGCGGCGGCTCGCTGGTCAGCTTTCCCGCGCTCGTGGGAGCGGGGTATGCCACGAAGACCGCGAATGTGACGAACACCGTCGCACTCTGGCCAGGCTACGTCGGCGGCTCGTACGGCTACCGCGGCGAACTCCGTCGCCAGCGGCGCCGCATGCTGCTCCTCGTCGCGCCAAGCGTCCTCGGCGCCCTCGCGGGCTCGGTAATCCTGCTGAGCACCCCGGACTCGGCGTTCGATGCAATCGTGCCCTTCCTCGTCCTGTTTGCCTGTGGCCTGCTCGCCGTCCAGGAGCCGCTCTCGCGATTCGCCGTCACCCACCGTCTCGTCCCCGAATCCGGCGACCACATCCCTCTGCTCCTGCACCTGGGCATCTTCGTGCTCGCTGTCTACGGCGCCTACTTTGGCGCCGGGCTCGGGATCCTCACACTCGCCATCCTCGGCATCCTCCTGCCCGATGACATCCAGCATTCGAATGCGCTCAAAGGCCTGCTCTCGGCGCTCATAAACCTGGTTGCCGTCATCTACTTCGCTGCCTTCGGGCCCGTGCGCTGGCTGCCGGCGGCCGTGATGGCCGTAGGCGCGCTCGCGGGCGGCTACCTCGGCGTGGGTGTCGCGCGACGATTGGGGCGGCGCTGGCTCAAGCTCGCCGTGATCGTCTACGGCGTGGTCATTGCGATCGTGCTTTTCGTCCGCTGAATCTCCGCGTTCGTCCCAAGCAAAAGGGCGTGGCTATAATCAGCGCCACCCGCGCCAGGAGACGCTTCCCGATGCTCTTTTCCGTCCGGCTCGTTTCGCGCCAACCGCATGACGTCCCTTACGACACATGGCAGGGCATCGCCGGCGACCAGCTCAAGGCCATCAAGGGCCACTACGACCAGGGCAAGGTGAAGGCCATCTACCGCGAAACCGGCCTCGGTGTCCTCGCCATTTACGATGCCGCCGATGCCCGCGAGATGGACCAGCTCATCGCCGGAATGCCCATGGCTCGCTTCTTCGTCGATACAACGGTGCACCCCCTCTGGGACATGGTCCCCGCGATCCAGGGCATGTGAGGCGGTGCCCGCCGTCCACCCGGACGGCTTCAAGGGCTGCCCGATCGTGCGCACCGCGATCGCCCACCTCCATTGCGAACTGGAAGAGGCATTGCCCGTCGGCGACCACACGATCATGATTGGACGCGTGATGGGCGCAGCCTCCGATTCGACAAAGCAACCGTTGCTCTACTTCCGCCGGGCGTACCGCACGCTGGCCCAGGGGTAGCCCGTGGCCGTTAAAGTGCTCATCGAACGAAGAGTCTTGCCGGGCCGCGAAAAGCGAGCCCTGGAGTTACTGCGCCGCATCCGGGCGCGCTGCCTCGACGAACCGGGCTACATCACCGGCGAAACGCTTCGCGACAGCGAGGACCCGCAAACCATCATCGTCATCAGCACGTGGTTTGGACTGATGGATTGGCGCCGCTGGCATAGCTCCGACGAGCGTCGCGCGTTCGAGTCGGAACTGCGGACCCAGTTGGCCGCGCCGGAGCGCGTGCGGGTGCTTTTGGAGGGTCTTTCGGAATCGCATTCCGGCGCCTGAGCGGGTACCCGTAGAGGCCGCTGGGAACTTTGCGCAATTCCGCACAAGCGGGGTAGTATCCCGTCGGGGAGGTTGCCTGTGTCACCTGCGCTTGCGTTCGTTGGCATCTCAATCCTCGGCACCTGGGGGCTGGCGAGCATCGGCCTCATCGCCGGCGGCATCATCATGCTGTTCTTCCCGGGCGACCCCACCACCTCTTCGGATCACGTGCTCGGCGGCATCGTCCTGATCGTCACGGGAGTCATCTCCATGGGCCTCATGCAGGTCGTGGTCACTCCGCTCCTGGGCCTCGACCCACCTCTCCCCCTGCGCGCCAGGAACATCCTCCCCCACGCGAAGATGACGCACTGGGCCAAAGCCGGCCTCCTCCGCGAGTTCACCGATGGCGTTCCCAAGGAAGTGCGAATGCGCAGCCAGCGCGTCCTCATCGTCCGCCAGGACGATACGGCCTACGCGCTGAACGCACTCTGCTCGCATGCTCGCCTGCCCGTCGGCGGCTTCCCCGGATCGCCCGTGAGAGCCGTGCCGGTACAGGATGGCTGCGTAATGTGCCCGTTCCACGGGGCGCGCTTCGAAGTCGCCAGCGGCAAAGTCGTGCGCCAGCCCTTCTCCAGCCAGTTCAACAACGACCACCCGTTCCTCGGCCGCATGCAATCGAAGCTCTTCACGGGCCTTTCCAAGCTCCCGGCGCCGAAGAACCTCCGCCCCAGCATGGACGCAGAGGACATGCAGACGTTCCCTGTCCGCATCGAAGGCGGCATCGTCGAGGTCGGGCTCCCGAAGTAGCAACGAGGCCGATCCTTCCGCAGTTCGCGCCAGCATCTCGCCGTGCGGGCATTCCTGCCTCGTTTTCGCGATAGCAGCGGACCCCGAGCGCGCCTCGGCGTCTTTTCGAGCTCCTCGACAAACCTGCGCTTTACCGCGGGTGCCAGAGCCGCGGCGCGATGAGCGCATCGGCCTCGAGCGGCCCCCACGTCCCCGCGGCATAGAAGCAGACGGGCGGCATGTCATCGAGCACTGGCTGCACCACTTCCCAAGCCCGGTCGACGCTGTCGCCGCGCGCGAAGAGCGTGTGGTCGCCATCCATCGCGTCGTGGAGCAGGCGTTCGTAGGCCTCCGCGGGCTGCGTCGCAAACGCTTCGTCGTACGAGAAGTGCATCGTCACCGGTTCAACCTGGATCTCTGGCCCCGGGATCTTCGCCAGGAATTGGAACGAGATGCGCTCTTCCGGCTGGATGATGAGGTTCAACATGTTCGGTTTCAGGCGCTCCACCGGCGTCTCGGCGAAGAACATCACAGGCGCCTCCCGGAACACGACCGCCACCTCCGTGGTGCGCCGCGGCAACCGCTTTCCCGTCCGCAGGTAGAACGGCACGCCGGACCAGCGCCAGTTGTCGATGTGCAGCCGCACCGCCGCGAACGTGTCGGTTTGCGAGGCCGGCGAGACGCCGTCCTCGGAGCGGTAGCCCAGGACAACGTTCCCTTCGACCACGTTCGAAACGTACTGCCCACGCACGATGTCCTCGCGCTTGAGCGGGCGCATCGTCCGAAACAGCTTCGTCTTTTCGTCGCGGACCGCTTCCGGCTCGAACGAGGCCGGCGGTTCCATCGTCAACAACGCCAACACCTGGAACACGTGGTTCTCCAGGATGTCGCGCAGCGCGCCGGTCTCCTCGTAGAAGTCGGCCCGCCCTTCGATGCCGATCGACTCCGCCACGGTGAACTGGATGTGGTCGATCGCCTCGCGGTTCCAGACGCGCTCGTAGACGGAGTTGCCAAAGCGGAAGACAAGGATGTTCTGGACCGTCTCCTTGCCCAGGTAGTGGTCGATGCGGAAGACCTGCTTCTCGTCGAATACGTCGAGCACCGTCTTCGCCAGCTCTCGCGACGAGGCGAGGTCGTGGCCGAACGGCTTCTCCACGATCAGCCTCGTGCCCTCCACGAGGCCGGCCGCGCCCAGGGACACGATCGTTTCCTGAAAGGAGGATGGCGGGATCGAGAGGTAGATGAGCCGCCGGGCTTGCGTGCAGCGCTCGCGTACACCTGCAAAACCGTCTACGGCGCCAGCGACGAACCTGAGGCGCGAAGCGAAAGTCGACCAGGCGCCCTCATCGAGAGGACGCCGCGAGAATTCGCGGATCGATCCCGCTGCCAGCCTCCAGAAGTCCTCGTCGCTCACAGCGCGGCGGGCATAGCCGACAATCAGGCCGTTCTCCGGCAGCAGCCCCTGGACATGGAGGTTGTAGAGCGCCGGGATCAGCTTGCGCTGTGCGAGGTCGCCGGTAGCGCCAACAATGACGATGTCCTGGTCGCCGGGTCGTCCGAGGCTCATTGCGTCTTAATCGCGTGGCCACCGAATTCGTTGCGCAACGCCGCGATGAAGCGCATCGCGAACGGGTCGTCTTCGCGCGATGTAAAGCGGGCGAACAGCGAAGCGGCGAGCACGTTGACGTTCACCCCCCGCTCGACGGCCTCGAGAACGGTCCAGCGCCCTTCGCCGGAGTCGTCCACGTAGCCTTTGAGCGACTCCAGTTTCGGGTCACGCTCGAACGCGAGCTCGGCAAGCTCCAACAACCAGGAGCGGACGACGCTCCCCCGGTTCCAGAGTGTCGAAATCTGCTTCATGTCGTAGTCGTACTCCGTAGCCGCGCGGAGGAGGTCGAACCCTTCGGCGAACGCTTGCAGCATGCCGTACTCGATGCCGTTGTGAACCATCTTCGCGAAGTGGCCGGCCCCCGATGGCCCGAGGTAGGCGTAGCCGCCTGCTGGCGCGAGGGCAGCGAGGATCGGCTCAATCTCGTCATATGCGTCCCGCGGCCCACCCGCCATCAGACAGAAACCGTTCTCGAACCCCCAGACGCCGCCCGATGTGCCGACGTCCAGGTACCGGATGCCTCGTTCGGCCATGGCCCCGGCCCGCCGCACGGAGTCCTTCACGTAGCTGTTTCCGCCGTCGATCACGATGTCACCGGCCGAGAGAAGCGGCGCGACCTCCAGCAGCGTCGACTCGGTAACCGCGCCGGATGGCACCATCAGCCATACGATCTTCGGAGCCGGCAGCGCTGCCACCATCTCCTGGGGCGAGCGCACGTCCGAAACGTCCGGGTTGCGGTCGTAGCCGACGACCTCGTGGCCGTTCTTTCGCAACCTGGCGCTCAGGCCCGCGCCCATGCGCCCAAGCCCAACCATGCCAATCTTCATCGTTTCGTCTCCACGGGTGGGCCCCCGGCCGTGCTCGGGCTACACGCCCAGGAACGCTCGTAACTGCGCCGTCGTTACGCGGGACACTCGCCGGCCGTGCGCCTTGAGCGATGCGAGGTCCCCGTCGGCCTGCGCTGCCTTCAGCTCCCCGAACGTGTACGCCTT
>JBGOVF010000044.1:0-10316 GCA_041477975.1 Tepidiformaceae bacterium | reverse complement strand
TTGGCGGCACCGCTTCGCTGGCAGGCGCGAGTGCGGAGGGCTCAGGCGCGAGAGGAGGCGGAGGTGGCTCCGCGGTGAACGGAACCGCTGGTTGAGTCTCAGGAGCGGCTTGCCTGGCGCGGGCTCGTTCGAGCACGGCCGGGAGGCGCCCGAAATCTTCCAGGAGAACGGTCCGTAAGCTCTGCTGGTGGAGCGCGGCCGCCGGGTGGTACATCGGGACGACGGCCCGTCCGCCGATTTCCCGGGGCTGGCCGTGGATACGTGAGATAGTCTGCTGCGGGAAGAAGCGGGACATCGAGAAGCGGCCGAGCGTCACGATTACGAGCGGGTCCACCAGCGTGATTTGCTCGTCGAGGTAGTCCTCGCAGGCCTGGATCTCCCCCGGCATTGGGTCCCGGTTACCCGGCGGCCGGCACTTGAGCACGTTGCAGATGTAGACCTCTGAGCGCGCCAATCCAGCTGCGCCGAGCAGTTCTTCCAGGAACTGGCCGGCGTTTCCGACGAACGGACGGCCCTGCTTGTCTTCGTTGGCGCCGGGCGCCTCGCCGATGCACATGACTTCGGCTCGGAGCGGCCCTTCGCCCGGCACTGCCAGGGTGCGGGTACGGGCGAGGGGGCAGAGGTCGCACGTGCGGATGCGCTCGTAAAGGTCTTCGGCTACAGAGGCGACCGGGTTCGCCACCTAGGCCGCCCGCCCTCGTGGATGCCGCTTCTGGACGGCCCACGCCATGAGAATGCCAATGAAGTAAAGGAAGAAGAGAGGCCCGGCGACCAGCGTTTGGTTATACGGGTCCGGCGTCGGCGTGATGATTGCTGCGATCACGAAGATGAGGATCACCGCGTATCGCCAGAACTTGAGGAGTTGCCGCGCTCGCACGATGCCGAGGCGGGCGGCCATCGCCAGCACCATAGGGACTTCGAAGGCGATGCCGACGCCGAAGATGATGCGTGTCGCGAAGCTCATATACGGGCCGGCCGTGATTATCGGGTCAATGTTCTCACCGCCAAGGTTCAACAGGAATCCCAGCGACCGGGGAAGGATGATCCAGTAGGCGAAGGCCATCCCGGCGCAAAGAAAACCGGCGACACCGATCAGCCCGGGGAAGATCATGCGTCGCTCTCGCGGGGTAAGGCCCGGCACGATGAACGCCAGGAGTTCGTACACGAGCACGGGCGAAGCGAGGATGAGGCCGCCGTAGAGCCCGATCTTGAAGATGATCCCGATCGTTTCCGTAGGCGACGTGACACGGAGCTGGAAGTCCGGGATTTCCTGCCGGGCGGGCGCCAACAACCATCCCAGAATCGTCTCCCAGAAAACGATGCAGACGAGGGTGCCAAGGACCAGCGCGACAGCGCACACAAGTACCCTGTTGCGCAGCTCCTTGAGGTGGTCGAGGAGCGTCATCTCCGGTCCGCCAGCGTAGCCGGAGACGGGCTGAATGTCGGGCGGATCGGTGTGGGCTGGCTCGGCGCTCATAGATCAGAAGACCAGGGGCGGCTGTTCGGGCGCCGATGGTTCAGGTTGGCTTGCGGCCGGAACCGCCGGCGAGTCGCTACTTGCAGCGAACGGGACAACGTTGCCGGAGAACGCCGCCGCGGCTGTGCTCGTAGCCTCGGTGATGGGCGCGGTGACATCGCGCAGCCCGGTGTTCAATTCGGCCTGTTGGTCGCGCACCGCCTGGAGGGCGGGCTGGATTTCGCCCTTCACGGTCTTGTATTGCTCTTCGACGTAGGCGATCTCGTCGCTGAATTCGTCCCGCACGGCGCGCGCGTACTGCTGCATGGTGCGCACGGCGCGGCCGATCTGGTAGGCCATCGCGGGGAATCGCTCGGGGCCGACGACAACGAGCAGCAGCCCGAAGATGACGAGCAGCTCCTGGTAGCCGACCCCCAGGAATTCCACGCTACTCTCCCCCCGGCCGGGGCTTTCGGAGCGCCAGCCTACTTGTCCTCGATGCCGTGGTCCCTCAGGTAGTCTACGGCGTCCTGAACGGTGGCGATCTTTTCGGCATCCTCATCGCTGATTTCGAGTTCTCCCGAATCGCCCGAGAACTCTTCCTCGAGCGACATAATCAGCTCGACAAGGTCCAGGGAGTCGGCGTTCAGGTCGTCGACGAACGAGGCGTTGGGTACAACTTCGTCCTCTTCAACGCCAAGCTGTTCAACGACGATGGATCGAACGCGTTCGAAAACTGTAGGCACGTTGGGGGCACTCCTGGGTGTTAGCTTGGGGTGGATTGTTCGGGTTCCGCCTCAGCAGGCGGTGGAGCCGCCCTGGCGGCCTGGATCCTCTGGCTTACGGTCCGCAGCACTCCATTGACGAATGCCGGCGAGCTTTCCCCCCCGTAGCGGTGGGCCAGCTCGACAGCTTCATTTACCACCGCCGCGACCGGCGCCGAATTATCGGAAAGCAGCTCCCATATTGCAAGCCTGAGAATGTTCCGGTCAACGACGGCGAGGGTATCGATTGGGTATTGTGTAGCGGCCTCCTGGATGTATCTATCGAGTTCGTCGCGGCGCCTGAGGATGCCCCTCAGGTTTCCTCGCCCAAAGCCGCTGGGGCCGGCCGCCGCGACTTCCGGATCGTCGGCCGCGCTTTCCGCAACGCGGCGGTTGAAAGCTTCTTCGGGGTCGTGATTCGAAGTCTCGGATTCGTAGAGGGCCTCGATGACCAGGTACCGGGCGCGCCGCAGGACGCTATCGGTCACGCCATCACCATGCCGCCGTCCACCTGGATGCACTGGCCGGTGATGTAACTGGCCCCGTCGCCGGCGAGGAATGCGACCAGGGGCGCGACGTCTGTGGGAGAAGCGATCCGCCCAAGAGGGATCTGTGCGATCACCCCTTCGACCTGTGCCGGCGTTAGCGTCGCGATGATGTCCGTCTGGATGAAGCCGGGTGCGACCGCGTTCACAGTAATGCCGCGTGACGCGACTTCCCGGGCGACGGCGCGGGTGAAGCCGATGAGTCCGGCCTTTGCCGCGGCGTAGTTCGCCTGGCCGGCGTTGCCCATCACGCCCACCACGCTGCTGATATTGATGATGCGCCCATTGCGCGCGCGCAGCATGGGGCGCATTGCTGCTTTCGTGACCAGGAACGCGCCGCGAAGGTTCGTGTTGTGGACGGCGTCCCAGTCGGCTTCGGACATCCTCATCAAAAGACCGTCTCGCGTGATGCCCGCGTTGTTGACCAGGACATCGAGCGAACCGTACCGCTCGAGGGTGGCTTTGACGATGGCGCTGGCGGCCTCGGGCACCGAGATGTCGCCCTGGACGGAGAACGCTTCGCCGCCCGCGCTGGCAATCTCGGCAACGACTTCGTCCGCGAGCGTGCGGTTGGTGTTGTAGTTCACCGCGACACGCGCGCCCCGACGGGCGAGCTCGATGCAGATGGCCCGGCCGATGCCGCGTGAGCCGCCGGTTACGAGCGCCGCCCGGCCGTCGAGTTCTCCCACGCTGGTGGCTCCTACAACTGCACGCGGACGGAGGTCGCGTCGTTGACGTTGATGCAGTTCGACTTGCGCAGCATGCGCCTGATGATCGCGGTTAGCACGCGTCCCGGCCCGAACTCGATGAACGTTTCCACGCCCTGGGTGCCGAGGAAGTCGACCGTGCTGCTCCACTGCACGGGGCGGCAAACCTGGTCGATGAGCTCGTGGCGGATGGAGACTGCTTCGTGAATGGGAGCGGCGCTGCAATTCGCCACAACCGGGACCATGGGGTCACCGATGGTCGCCGTCGCCACCGGCTGGACCATGCCGTCCGCGGCGGGGCGCATGAGCGAACTGTGGAAGGCGCCGCTTACACTCAGTGGGATGACTCTGACGGCGCCGCGCGCCTTGGCGTAGTCGAGTGCGCGAACCACTGCCTCGCGCCGCCCGCCAATGACGATTTGTCCCGGCGCGTTGATGGTGCAAATCTCGGCGCCCGCCTCCCGGCACACATCCTCGCAATCCGAAACATCGAGCCCGAGCACGGCCGCCATGGTCCCGGGATTGCGTTCCCCCGCTCCTTGCATCAACTCGCCGCGCGTACGCAGGAGGCGGATAGCTTCATCGAATGGGAGGGCGCCAGCCGCGACCAGGGCGGAGTATTCTCCGAGCGAGTGGCCGGCCACGTAGGCGGGCTTTTCCAGCAATTCAGGCGAGACTTCGGTCGCCACTCGGAGCAGGGCGAGGCTGGTGACGGCTATCGCCGGCTGCTGGTTGCGCGTCTGCTGGAGCTCCTCTTCAGGGCCTTCGAAGCAGAGCTTGCTAAGCTTGAAACTCAAGATTTCGTCTGCGCGATCGTAGAGTTCGCGGGCGGCCGGAAATTCGTCGTAGAGGTCTTTGCCCATCCCCACCCACTGCGCGCCCTGGCCGGGGAACACGAATGCGCGATCCCGGCGGACGGGATCGGTGAGGGCGAGGAACGGAGCCGCGCCCGGGGCGGGCGTGGTTAGCTGTCCAGTTCGGGCTCGGGCATCGTGATGACTTCCCGGCCCCGGTAGGTCCCGCAAATCGGGCAGGCGTGGTGCGCGAGCCGGGGGCTCTTGCAGCGTGGGCAATCGATCACGTGCGGCATCTGGATCTTGAGGTGACTGCGGCGCTTGCCCTGGCGAGAGCTCGGGTACTTCCGCTTCGGTAGCGGTGGCATTGTGGGTCTCCTTCAGGTCGTTACCCATTCGAACGCTTCAGCGCGGCGAGTGCAGCCCAACGCGAATCGACGGGCCCTCGGTCGCACGTGCAATCTCCGAGGTTCAAGTCCGTCCCGCATTCCGGGCAGATCCCGGGACAGTCCGGACGGCAAAGCGGCTGCATCTCTGCAGCCATCTCGCTATATTGCCGCACTGCCTCGGTAATGTCGATCGTGTGCGAGAGGTCGATCAGGGGGCTTTCGGAGTCCTCGGGCGGCGGTAGCTTCGCTCCGGTCGCCACGTCCACCTGCTGGACGAAGATCTCCTCGAATTGGACTTCTACCGGGTAGCCGAAGGCCGCGAGGCAGCGGCTGCAATTCGCATCGAGAATGACTTCGCCGTCGAAGCGTACGAGCACGCCATCGGGCGTTCGCGTGAACTCCAGGGCGCCGCGATGGATGGGCGGGTGCGGTTCGAGAACGTAGCTCCGGGTGGCGCCAACGTGCTCGCGGAGTAGCTGGGAAACGTTGAATTGCATGGGGACACCTCGCGGGCGGAGGTGTCCCCAGTATATCGCTGGACGGCGAGCGAAGGGCGTCGTGCCGCAGTGGGCGCCATAAGTCCCTCGATTGCGTAACGATTCGGCGAAATCCGCCCTCGCGGGGCGGCGCGGCGTTTACGGCGCCCACAGCCACATCTACGCTTAGCGCTAGGGTTAGCCCCGGCGCGAGATGCGCCAGGCTGTTTCGCCGTGGAGCCGCAATGAGCCAGGTCGCCGAGATACGCGCTCTCCAGGAGTTGGATGACGAGGCCGCCACCTACCGGGCGGCCCTTGACGATGTCGAGCGCCGGCTGCGCGGCAGCGAAGCATTGAACGAAGCGCGCCGCACGTTCGCGGTTGCCGAAGACGAAGCCTCAAAGCTGCGGAGGGATCAGAGGCGAATTGAGGGCCAGGTCGAGACGCTCACGGCCAGGATCCTCCCGGAGGAGAAGCGCCTTTACGACGGATCGGTGAAGAACCCGAAGGAGCTGTCCTCGATTCAGCACGAGCTCGAGCTGCTCAAGGAGCAGCGGTCGAAACTCGAAGACGAGTTGCTGGACGTGCTGAGCAGGTTGGAAATTGCCGACGCGGAGCACAAGGTTTCCCAGAAGGCGGTGCTCCAACTCGAAACGGGATGGGCCGCCGAGCAGCAGGCGCTGAAGCATGAGGCGAAGCGCCTGAACGATTCGATTGCCCGTTCCGACGCGAAGCGCGCCGCCCAGAAGCCGAAGCTGACGCCGCGAGCGTTCCAGGTCTACGAGGAGGTCCGCCGGAGGCGAGGCGGCATGGCCGTGGCACGCATCCAGGGTAGCGCCTGCGGAGGCTGTCGCGTTTCGCTGCCGGATGCGGTGCGCAAGCGCGCGTTCGCCTCCGACCAGATCCCGCAGTGTCCCAACTGCGAACGAATCCTCTACATCGGGTAGGCGTCATGAAGGCAGTTGGCTACTTCGTGGAGGGCGCCCGGCGGAACGGGACGAAGCGCGCCATCGGCGATCAGAACCAGGCTTTCCTCGATTTCTGCACGCGGCAGGGCTACGAAGTCGCCGGCACATTTGTGGACATGGAGGGCCAGAAGGCGGCCGAAGGCGGCTTCCGCCAGATGCTCCACTTCCTCCAGCGTGCGGACCGCGGCTTCACAGTCGTGGTGGTGGACGGTCTCGGCACCCTGGGGGCGGATCTCGGCCAGGCAGCCATGAAGCTGCTCAGGGTGGAGAACTGCGGAGTGCAGGTGCTGCTGGCGAACACCGGCCAGGAGGCCTTTCGGGACCTGGTCGGCACGTGGGCCGACCGCGGCGACGGCACGCCGGTTTCGGAGAAGGTGCGGAGCGCCATGCGCCGGAAGGCCGTCAAGGGCGAAGTGCTTGGCCGCCCTCCCTATGGCTACCGCGTGGGCCCTCGCCGGCGGCTGGAACTGGTACCCGAAGAAGCGGTGGTGGTGCGCTACATCTACCGGCTCTATCTCCAGGAAGGCATGGGCATCCGGAAGATCGCGGGACAGCTGAACGAGGAGAAGGTGGCCACGCGGCGCGGCGGGCGTTGGAGCATGGTGACCGTACGTGACCTGCTTCGGAACCGCGCCTACCTGGGCCACTATTCGCGCTTCGGGACGACAGTGACGGGCAGCCACCCGGCGCTCGTCTCGGCCGAGGACTTCAGGCGAGTCCAGGACCGGTTGCAGACGCGGCACGGCTCTACCCGCGAGCGGACCGTGGTGCCGTTCCTCCTGAGCGGTCTGGTGTTCTGCGGCCGCTGCAGCAACAAGCTGATCGGCGTCAGCCGGCGGCAGCGCTGGACGACGAAAGAGGGCGAATCGCGCAGCGGCGCCTATCGCTACTACCAGTGTGAAAGCCGGACGAACCAGAGTGCGTGCGGCTACAACACCCAGCGGGCGGCCGAGCTCGAAGCGCGGGTGAGGGAGACGTTGCGGGAAGACGACCTCGGCATCACGCGGGTCCGACGCGCGGGCAACGTGGACTCCTACCTGCTGGACGTGATGGGGCAGGTAGACAAGATCGAGGCGAGGATGAAGCGGACTCGCCGCCAGGTGGAGGAGCTCGTTGCGGACGCTGCGCACGGGCACATCACGGTCGAACGTGTGAAATCGCTGGGCGGCGAGTTGGCGAGGGAGCAGGGAGGGCTCGAATCGGAGCTTGAGGCGGCCCAACAGCGCCTGCAGGCGCAGCAGAGCGAAGCCGAACGGCGGCGCCACCTGCTGGAGCTGCGCGACCGGCTCGTGCGGGACTGGGAGGGACTGGCCTTCGAAGAACTCCAGGCGGGGCTGCGCGAAGTGGTGGACCGCGTCGAGGTTGATGGCAAGGAACTGAAGCTCTTCTTGCGGCTCTAAGATCGGCCGTGGAGCAGGTTCATCACCTGGTCGTGAAGCACCCCATTGGTCGCGACCGCGCTGCCGCCGACGGCTGCGGAACCGTCCCAGGTGGTCAGGCGGCCGCCCGCTTCGGTGATGATCGGATAGAGGGCCGCGACGTCCCAGAGGTTCATTTCGGGATCGAGCATCACATCGGCGCGGCCACTGGCCACCAGCAGGTAGCCGTAGCAATCGCCCCAGGCACGCATGAGCGCTCCGCTGCCGGCGAGGGCCGCGAAGGCCGCGGGGCTCTCCTTCCAGAGTCGGGAATAGCTCGTCATCGAGATAGTTGCCTCGGACATCGACTCCGTTGTCGAGACGTGAGCCGGGGACCCGTTCACGAATGCCCCGTGGCCCTGCGCAGCGTAGGCTGTTTCGCCCGCCGCGTGGCAGGCGATGACGCCTACGACCGGGATTCCGTCCCGTTCGAGAGCGATGAGCGTGCCGAACAGCGGAACGCGATGGATGAACGACTTCGTGCCGTCGATAGGATCCAGGATCCAGCGGTGGCGGCCGTCGCCCGGCGTCTCGCCGAGCTCTTCCCCGAGCACGCCGTGGGCCGGACACTCGCGCCCCAGGAACGCGCGGATGGCTTCCTCCGCGCCGCGGTCGGCCGCGGTCACCGGCGTGCGGTCGGCTTTCAACTCCACCGACGTGCCAGAGTGGTAGAGCGGCATGATGACGTCGCGTGCGATGTCCGCGGCTTTCAGGGCGATCTGGAGCGCGTCTTCGAGCTCGCTCACTAGCGGGCTGAGTCGCCGCGGCGGTAGACGTTGGTCAGCTCATCAAGTCGCTGCTTGATGTCCGCCGCCAGTGGCGCGTCAGCTGCGGCGAGCGTGTCGTTCAGCTGTTCGGGGCGGCTCGCGCCAATGATGGGCGACGTAACAGCGGGGTTGGCAAGCACCCACGCCACGGCGAGCTGCGGGAGCGACATCCCCGCTTCGGCCGCGAGCGGGCGGATCAACTCGACGGTCTCGAACATGCCTTCGTGCCAGTAGCGGTCCTGGTAGCGCTGTGCGGCGGTCCCGAGCGTGAAGCGCGAGCCTTCCTCGGGGCCGGCCTCCTTGTTGTGCTTTCCGCTCAGGAGCCCGCCGGCGATGGGGTTGTAGGGTATGACGCCGATGCCTTCCTCGGCACAGAGCGGCAGCAGTTCGCGCTCGATTTCGCGGAAGAGGAGGTTGTAACGGGGCTGGACCGAATCAAAACGGACGACACCCATCGCCTCGCCGCGGCCGACGGCGCGGGCGACCTGGTACGCGAGGAAGTTGGAGCAGCCGACGTAGCGCACCTTGCCGGCGCGAACGACGTCTTCGAGGGCTCGAAGAGTCTCGTCGATCGGCGTCTCCGGGTCAGGCCCGTGGAGCTGGTAGAGGTCGATGTAGTCGGTCTGGAGGCGGCGCAAGGAAGCGTCCACGGCATCGAGGATGTGCTTGCGCGAATTCCCCTGGTCCCACCGCGCCGGGCCGCTTCGCCCGAAGCATTTTGTGGCGAGAACGACGCTCGCGCGGCGAGGCTTGAGCCAGCGTCCGACGATCTCCTCCGCGCGGCCGACGGTGTCGCCGCTGCCGCCGAGCGGGTACACGTCCGCGGTGTCGAAGAACGTGATGCCGCCATCGAAGGCCCTTTCCATGATGGCGATGGACGTGCGTTCGTCGCATTGCAGGCCGAACGTCATGGTGCCGAGACAGAGACGGGAGACCTGCAGGCCGGTGCGGCCCAGGCGGGTGTGTTTCACGAGGTGCGCTCCAGCAAGGTGGTAAGGGCGATTATACGGGGCTGATTCGAACCTACTGGTTCGCCTGGTTGATGATCTGTTCGGCTTCAGCCACGGCGTCGTGGCTGTCGGTGTCCGGCTCGCCGCCGCCCGGTGGCACCTCTTGCAGACGCGAGCAATAACGGCAGGCGTCCTGCGAGCCAACGAGCGCGAGGGCAAAGTGCGTGAACCCGCGCCCGCAGTAACTGGTGCGTCGCGTCCGGACAACCGCCTTGCGGCCCTTCGGCGGCTTTGGCGTCTTCGCGGTCTTTGGCCGGGGGATGCCTGCAGCAATGCCACGCGTCTCGCGGCGGATGACTCCGCTGTTCAGCAGGTAGAAGCCAAGGGGCAGCGCCAGGAACAGCACGAAGATGACAGTCTGGACCATGGCGACATGGTACTCGACCGGCGCAAGGTTTGGCTCACCCCGGGGACGCTAACCGCCGATTTCGCCCTCGGTGCTCATCGCATCGATTGAGGCTTCCCAAGCACTGATGGTCTCCGCAATGTCGTCGTCGGTGTGGACAGAACTCGCGAGCCCGCCGTTGCCAAAGAGGTGGACACCGTTATTCGCCATCGCCAGCTGCATCAGGCGGAGCCGCTGCTCCGGCATGCCGTCCATGAGGAGTCGCAGGGGGAGGTCATGCGGGTCGTAGTCGCAGGCCTCCGGGACCTTCGTCCCCGCGAGGACGATCCGAAACTCGCTTGACTGGCCATAAACCGCCCCAGGGATGCCCTTGCGGCAGAGCACGCCGTTCATGCCCGCGCGGATCTGGGCCGCGACGTCGCGCGCGCGTTGCTGGTGGCGGCCATCAGCGATTTCACGCAGGCAGGCGACGCCGGCCGCAGACGAGAGCGGGTTCGCGTTAAAGGTGCCAGGGTGGCCGATTTTCGGGGCCTTGGTTCCGGGCGGCGGAAATTCCAGCCGCTCCATGATGTCCCGGCGGCCCGTGACCGCGCCGCCAGGTAACCCGCCGGCGAGGATCTTGGCGAGCGTCGTCAGGTCCGGCGCCAGGCCTTCGACTTCCTGGAGGCCGCCGGGC
>JBGOVF010000304.1:0-3880 GCA_041477975.1 Tepidiformaceae bacterium | reverse complement strand
GTGTCCGAGGTTGCCTCCGAGGAAACGGCGCTTCTGCTCTTCGAGAGGATCTCGTCCAGGCGTTTCATAGGCGCGGCCCTCCTCGGCCCAGCGGATGAGAATGCGTTCGATGTACCGCCAATTGCGGATGTTCAGCTCCGCCGCTTCGCGGAAAGCGTCTTCGATCCAGTCCCGGGGGTAGCTGGATTCGGCTTCGACGAGACGGTCGCCGACCATCGGCGTAATGGTGCCGATGTGCTCTTCGTAGAGGCGGAAGATGCCGGGCCGGTCTTCGGGCTCGATGATTGGCGTCGCGACGGCATCGGCGCGAAGGCGGAGTTCGCCGCTGCGGACGCGGATGACGATGCGGCGCGACGCCGGGTTGTTGAGGAAGTAGACGCTCTCCAGGCCGGCGGGTCCACGAAGTTCGACGCCGAGCAGGGCGTGGAGGGCGACGCATTCGGACAGACCGGCATCGAGGCTTGCGTGGCCGGTGGCCATGGATTCGAAGCTCGCCTTTGCGCCCGGCTGGGCCCAGATGTCCTCCGGCGTGACGCAGCGAATGTCGCCACGCTGCTCCTGGATCAGGCGCGAGGCCCAGAGGAAGGCGAGCAGCGCGCCCGGCGACGAAAGCCTCGGCATGACCGTGCTGAAGAAGATGTTGGGGATGACGGTGGCTTTGCCGATGGCGGGGAAGCCGCCGAAGACGGTTTCGTCAGACAAGGTCGTCATCCGTGCGGAGGCGCCAGTCTTCGAACTTGGCGAGGCGATGGACGAACTTGAGCTGGGCGGCGCCGGTGGGGCCGTTGCGGTGTTTGGCGATCATCACATCCGCAACGCCCCGCGGGTAGGCGGCGGCGGGCATCGTGGGGTTTTGTTCGGCCCATTGCTCGGGGCTGGTGTGCATCTCTTCGCGGCTGAGGAACAGGACGACGTCGGCGTCCTGTTCGATGGAGCCGGAGTCGCGCAAGTCGGAAAGCTGGGGGATCGGCGGATGGCGGCTTTCGATGGCGCGGGAAAGCTGGGCGAGGGCGACGATGGGCACGTCGAGCTCGCGCGCGAGGCCTTTGAGCGTACGGGAGATGAAGCTGATCTCCTGGACGCGGTTCTCCCGGCCGTTGTTGGTTTCGCCCTGCATGAGCTGGAGGTAGTCGATGACGATGAGGTCGAGTTGCTTCGCTTCGCCGGCGAGGCGGCGGGCTTTGGCCCGCAGCTCGGCCGCGGTGAGCACGGGCGAGTCATCGAACCAGATATTGGCCTCCGACAGGCGGCTGGCGGCTTCGATGATGCGCCGCTCTTCCATGGCGGTGTTCTGGCCGGCGCGGAGGCGGGTGCTATCGACGCCGGACTCGCTCGAGAGCAGACGGATGGCTAGCTGCTCGCTGGACATTTCGAGCGAGAAGAAGGCGACGTTGGCGCGCTGGGTGACGGCAGCGTTGCGGGCGATGCCGAGGGCGAAGCTGGACTTACCGACGCTCGGCCGGGCGCCGATGATGACGAGGTCAGAGCGTTTGAGGCCGCTGAGGAGGGTGTCCAGGTCGTTGAAGCCGGTGCGGATGGCGGCGAGATCGCGGCGCTCGATCTCGTCCGGGTCCTGGTCCAGGTAGGCGTCGAGCAGCTGGCGGATGTGGACGAAATCGCGGAAGTTTTCGCCGCCGCGGAGGCGCTGAAGGAGGTCCTCGGCTTTTGAGAAGACGTCTTCGACTTCGGCGGGCGCCTCGTAGGCCATCTGCATAATGCCGGTGGCGGCGTGAATGAGGCCGCGGTAGGTGGCATCGCGCTTGACGATGCGGGCGTAGAACTCGACGCCGAGGCTGGTAGGCAGGCGGCGGATGGTATCGGAAAGGTAGGTCTGGCCGCCCACTTCTTCGAGGCGGTCTTTGGTGGCCAGTTCGTGGGCCACTGTGATCTGGTTGACGGCTTCGTCGCGCTCCCAGAGAGCAAGGCAGGCTTCGAAGACCCAGCCGTTCTTCTCGCGGAAGAAGTCGTAGGGCTTGAGGATGCCGTGGACGTCGATCATGGCCCGTACATCGACCATGAGGGCGGCAATAACGGCTTCTTCAGCCTCGATATCGTGCGGGGGAAGGCGTTCGAAGGGCGCGAGAGTCATCGGTAGGGGAGGAGGCCGGGAGCCGAAATGCCTGGCGCCACAGTGGCGAAAAGGTGCTCCGGGTCCCCGCTATCCTCCCTTCCGGTGTTATTCCGCTTCGGCGGAGTCGTCTTCTTCGTCTTCGGATTCGGCGCTCTCGTCTTCGAGCTGAACTGCGGCGGCTCGGTCGGCGGCGGCCCTGGCGATGCGTGCCGCTTCGGCGGCGGCTTCGGCTTCGCGCTCCGCCAGGAGCTTGGCGACGACGGGCTTCGACGCTTCGTCCGGCTGGACATCGACGGTGACCTCGACCGAGATGTTGCGCGTGAACTTGATCGTCACCGGGCGGGAGCCGATCTCGCGGATGGGCTCGGCGAGCAGCACGATGTGCGGGTCGATACTGAGGCCGGCGCGAGTGTTGATCTGCTCGGCAATGTCGCGGTTCGTGACCGAGCCGAAGAGCCGGCCGGTTTCGCCGACGCGAGCTTCGATGGTGACCGTGTAGTCCCGCAGCTTGTCGGTGATCTTGCGGGCGTCGCCGTCGAGCCTCTCCTGGCGGCGGGCTTCCTTCTGGGCGAGCGAGTTGGCGCGCTGAAGGTTGTCCTTGCTGGGCGAGCCGGCGAGGCCGCGCGGGAGGAGGAAGTTACGGGCGAAGCCGTTCTTCACATCCTTGATATCGCCGACCTGGGCAGTGCCTTCGACGTCTTCGAAAAAGACGACTTTCATGGTGACTCCGTGTGTATCGGGATAGCCCGGCCGGAACTCGGCGGGGAGACGCGCCCGCCGGGTCATCCCGTGGGCAAACGTAGACCAGTAATGGTAGTTGCTCCATCGGTTATCGTCGCGTGGGGCGAACCTTGATGGATGATTCACGGGGTTCACGCGTTATGGATAGCGGGCGATCGCGACAGATCGTGTCGCGAACGTTAGCGCGAGGCGACGATGAGCCCGAAGCGGGCCAGGGCCACGACCTCGCGGCCATCCGCGGTGAAGACGGGGTAACTGACTTGCTCCCCGCCAAAATCGACGGGAGCGAACGTCCGTGAGCGGCTGTCGTAGACCTCGACTCGACCCTGCGACCCGCCCGCGTCACGGCGCAAAACCAACTGACTGCCGTCGGGAGTAAGGGAGAGGAACTGGTCTTCAGCGTTGGGCTCGTTGGGCGCGATGTCCGTGGTGACTCCGGCCCTGACGTCGTAGAGATAGACTCCCGTGAACTGGAACGGCTCCGCTGGGGGGTGAATCGCGAGCAGACCGAATGCCACCGTATCGCCGTTCGCGCTGATGGCAGGTGCAGCGAAATGGAGAACCTGGCCGAAGCTGCTGGGGTCTTGTTCTTCTGGGATCGGGATTCGGCTCGTCGTCTGCTGAACACGGTCGCGAAGGTAGACACGGCCCGGCCGCCCTTCGTTGCCAGCTAGCGAGTTGGCGTCGCTGACGAACGCCACGTAGCGGCCGTCGCTCGAAATCGCCGGAGCGAGGCTCGACCCATCGGCCTGGGCCCCACCTGTGGTGATTGATATGCGCTCGGTTTCGCCGGTGTTGCGGTCATGGACGAAGACATCGATTCCGGAGATGAGTGCGGCTGAGTTCACGAGCGGGCGGCCCATCCCGACATTGCTGTCCCCCGGCACGAGATTGGTCGCAGCGGATTCGAAAGCGACGAAGCGACCGTCGTCTGAGAGCCGAGCTGCGTCCGAGGAGAGGTTGGCCTGGCCGCCGCGGCTATCGATTGAAACGCGTTCGAGCTTGCCCGTGGCCATGTCACGCACGAACACGTCGGAGCCACCGAATGCGGCGGCGGCGTCCGGCTGT
>JBGOVF010000232.1:0-4695 GCA_041477975.1 Tepidiformaceae bacterium | reverse complement strand
GCCGACATCGATGTGATCGAGGTCAACGAGGCGTTCGCCTGTGTGCCCCTGATCTGCGGACAGGAGTTGAACTGGGACCCGGCGAAGGTGAACCGCAACGGCGGCTCCGTGGCCATGGGCCACCCGATCGGGGCCAGCGGTGCGCGCCTGGCGATGACCGCCGCCTACCAGTTGCAGGAGTGCGCCGGACGCTACGCCGTCGCGGCCATCTGTTCGGGTACGGGCCAGGGCGACGCGATCCTGCTCGAAGCCGTGTGAACAGCAGTTCGGCGGTGGTGTAGTCTGCGCGGATTCCCTCGTAGGAGCCTTCCATGACCGCACCCACGGCAATCGACCCCTTCACTTCGGCTTCAGGCATGCTCGCCGCGCTGGAGGCACGCGAGATCTCGTCGGCCGAGCTCGTCGAACTGCAGATCGAACGGATCGAGCGCCTGAACGGGCCGATCAACGCCATCATCATCGAGACGTTCGACCGTGCCCGTGCCGCTGCCGTGGAGGCGGACAGGCGGCGCGCGCGCGGGGAGACCGGGGCGTTGCTGGGGCTGCCCTTCACCCTCAAGGAATCGAACGAGGTGGCGGGACTCCCGTGCACGGCGGGCATGGACATCTTCAAGGGCTACGTACCGGCTACGGATGGCCCTCTGCCCGCGACGACCTTCGCCGCCGGGGCGGCGCTGCTGGGCAAGACCAACATCCCCGTGGCGCTTGCCGACTGGCAGGCCGATAGCCCCATCTACGGCCGCGCGAACAACCCGTACGACCTCGGGCGAAGCCCCGGCGGGAGCACGGGCGGGGGCGCCGCGGCGCTGGCTGCGGGGCTCACGCCTCTGGAGTTCGGGAGCGATATCGGGGGTTCGACGCGCGTCCCCGCGGCGTTCTGCGGCGTCTACGGGCTGCGTCCTTCGGAAACCGCCGTGCCGCGGACCGGAAGCTTCCCGATGTCGACGCTACCGAACGTGACGTCGGTGCTGGCGGTGCAGGGCCCTCTGGCGCGGTCAGCCGGCGACCTGGAACTGGCGCTGGACGCGGTGGCGGGTCCGGAAGTTGGCGAAGACGCCGGCTGGAAACTCACCATCCCTGCCGCCCGCTCGGAGACTTTGCGGGGGCTGCGGGTGGCCGTCCTGCCGCCGATCGACTGGGTCCCGGTGGACAACGAGATCCTCGCCGCCCAGGAGTCGCTCGCCGCTGCCCTTTCGCGTGCGGGCGCCACAGTGCGGGTCGCCGCTCCCGAGGGGATCGACATCGAGAGCTACTACAACGACTACAACCGCGGCCTGCTCGCGAGGACGACGGCCGGTCAGCCGCTGGAAGAACGCCAGGCGCAAGCAATTGCCGCGAGAAAGGGCGATCCGCGCTTCGGGCCGGCTGTGGCGGACGGCTTCAACATGTCGTTTCCCGATTTCGCGATGCTGATGGCCCGGCGCGAGCAAGCGCGCGCCGCGTATCGCGAGTTCTTCCGCGAATGGGACGTCCTCCTTTGTCCCATGACGCTGACCGCGGCCTTCCCCCATGAGGAGCGCGTGTTTCACACGCGCACGCTCACGGTCAACGGGCGGGAAGAGCCCTACCGGCTGCAGCTCGTCTACCCGAGCCTGGCGACGTTCGCCGGCCAGCCGGCAGTCGCCTTCCCGGTCGGGTTGAACCGCGCCGGGCTGCCAATCGGGCTGCAAGCCATCGGGCCGTACCTGGAAGACCGCACGCCCATCCGCTTCGCGCAGCTCGTGGAGCGGGAGCGCGGCGGGTTCGTCCGGCCTCCGGGGTTTTGAAACCGCGGTGCTAGAATCAGAACATGGCGAGAGCTAAAGCTAGGGCGAAACCCGTCGACATCGGGACGCTGGTCACGCGCACTCCGGGCGTGGTGGGCGGTCGGCCGTGCCTTGCTGGGACCGCAATCCCCATCCTGCGACTTGCCGTCATGCAGAACGAGGGTCTGAGCGCGGACGAAATGCTCGACGCATATCCGCACCTTGACCTGGTGCGGATTTACGCCGGGCTGGCCTACTATTTCGCCAACAAGGCCGCTATCGACTCGGAACTGGACGAGGAACGCCGCCAGTTCGATGCAGCGCTGACGAAGCAAGAAGCGGCGGCGGCACGGGCATCCGCCTGAGTGGCGCGACTTCGGCTTTACCTCGACGAGGACTCCAGCAACCGACGACTCGTCCGCGCGCTCCGACGCAATCCTGGTTGTGACTTGCTCACCGCGGGCGAGGCCAACCGGCTTGGCTTCGCTGATGAGTCGCACCTTGCATTCGCCAGCTCGGGAGGACGCGCCCTCTACACGAACAACCAGGGTGACTTCGCGCGGCTCCATCACTTAGCCATGGATTCCGGCCGGACTCACGCAGGGATCATCCTCTGCACCTGGAAGGATATGCCACCGGAGGCGCAGGCGGCCCGACTGCTCGAGATCGTCGCTGATCGCACGGCCGAGGAAATGGTGAACGCGCTGCTCTTCATCGGGCGGCAGGCGCGGTAGGGACCGCCTGCCTGGGGAGGACATCACGGCGACGGTGCTAGAATCAGGACATGGGCAAGGCGAAAAGCAAGCCGGAGTTTGTAGATATCGGCACGCTGGTAACGCGCACACCGGGGGTCTACGGCGGCCGCCCGTGCCTCAAGGGCACGCGTATGCCAATCCTTCAGATCGCCGCGTGCTACCTCCAGGGAATGAGTCCGGAGCAGATGCAAGAGCAGTATGAGCACCTCGACCTGGTGCGCATCTACGCCGGTTACGCTTACTACCTGGCGAACAAGGCCGCCATCGACGCTGAGCTGGAAGAAGACCAGCGCCAGTTCGATGTGGCATACGCCGCCCAAGAGGCTGCAAAGGTACAGGCGTCCGCCTGAGTGGCCCAGATTCGGATATATCTCGACGAGGACTCGACCGCCCACCGCTTTCAGCGAATTCTGCGAGCGGCTGGCTGCGACACACTCGCTGCAGGCGAAGCGGCCATGCTGGCGAAGTCGGACCGCGAACAGTTGGAGTTCGCAGCCCGAACCGGGCGCGTGCTGTTCACCGGCAACCAGGGCGACTTCGCCCGGCTGCACCGACAGTGGATTGCGAGTGGTGCCACGCACTCGGGGATCGTGATTCGCACCCGCGGCCTGATCTCGCCCGAAGCCCAGGCCCAACGACTGCTCGAAATCGTTGCCACGCGTATGGCCGACGAGATGGTCAACACTCTCCTCTTCATCGGGCGCCGGGCAGCGTAGGGCCACGTTCAGGGCTGCGCCGTAGAATCGGCGGGCGCCGCCGCGCCCGGAGTGCCCCGTGACCCGCACAGTTTACGTCGTGCCCCATTGCCACTGGGACCGCGAGTGGTACCAGCCCCACGAACTCTTTCGCTGGCGGCTGGTCCAGATGATCGACGAACTGTTGGACCACATGGAGGCGCACCCGGAGTACGCGTGCTTCAACCTGGACGGCCAGTCGATCGTCATCGATGACTACCTGGAGCTGCGGCCCGAAAACGCCGCGCGCCTGACGGCGCTGATCGAAACAGGGCGGATCGTCATCGGGCCCTGGTGGGTGCAACCGGACGAGTTCTTGCCGAGCGGCGAGTCGCACATCCGCAGCTTCCAGAAGGGCATCCGCTACGCCGAGCGGCTGGGCGGGTCGCTGAAGGTTGGCCACTGCGCCGACCAGTTCGGTCACATCGCCCAGATGCCGCAGCTGATGGCGCAGCTCGGGCTGACCAGCGCCTGCCTCTGGCGGGGCGTGCCCGATTCGATCCCGGGCTGGAGCTTTCACTGGGAGGCGCCGGACGGGACGCGGTTGCCGGTGCTCTACCTGCGTAACAGCTACTCCAGCGGCTGGCGGCTGCCGAGGGACCCGGATGACCTCGTGGAGCGGACGCGGCGGCAGGAGCGCGAGCTCGCGGAGGGGCTGCCGGCCGTGCTGATGAATGGCACGGACCACTCGCGCATGGAGCAGCACGTCCCCGAGGCGCTGGCAGCCGCGGCGGGACGAGGCTACGAGTACCGCCTCGCGACGCTTGCCGACTACGAGCGGGCGGTGCTCGAGGCCGGGATCGATGAGGTGGTGCACCAGGGGGAGTTGCGGTCGCCGGACCGTTCGAACGTGCTGGTTGGCGTGCTGAGCGCGCGAGTGAACATCAAGCAGCGTGATTTCCAGGTGTCCGGTGCGCTCGAACGGTACGCAGAGCCGCTCGAACTGCTCGCGCACCTGCACGATGGGCCGGACGGCCTTCCGGCACTGAAGCACGCATGGCGCTTGCTCCTGGAAAACTCGCCCCATGATTCAATTTGCGGCTGCAGCGTGGACCAGACGCACCGCGAGATGTTCCCGCGCTACGACCGCGCGGAGCAGCTGGCGCAGCAGGTGGCGCGCGAATCGATCGGGCACATCATCCAGCGCACGGCGGTGGCGAGTGGCGGCGGAGTCGCCGTGTTCCGGGCCGTGCCGCACGCTGCAGCGACGATCGACGCGGACGTTCCGGATTCGTGGAACGCATCGGCCCTCAGGCTGCCTGATGGTTCGGTGGTCGCGTGCGCCACGACGCCGGCGGAGGCTGCCACAACGTTCGTGAACGAGCGGGTATCGCCCCAGGGCGCGATCCGCCACCTGGATTTCTTGCGCGAAGGCCGCTACGACGCCCACTACATCGAGGAAATGCAGTGGGAACTGAAGAAGCGACACCTGACGGTGACCACAACGGTCGGGCCTGACAT
>JBGOVF010000041.1:0-10642 GCA_041477975.1 Tepidiformaceae bacterium | reverse complement strand
GTCTCGGGCTCGGCCATGGCTGGTAAGGATAGCGGAGTCAGGCGGTTGGCGAGGCCGGCTGGCGGAGGCGCTTGCCCATCACGTGGAAGAGCGCGCCATGTGGGGCGAAGGCCATGGTCGTGATGATTTCGAAGCCGAGGCGGGCGTAGAGCTCGTACGCCCGGCTGTCGGCGCGCGTGCTCAGGACGGACGTCGCCTCGTCGAGCCCCTCAAGCAGTTGGGCGATCAAGGCGCGTCCGATTCCCCGGCCCTGGAGCGCGGGCGAGACGGCCACCTCCACGATTTCATAGGCGTTCGAAAGCCACGCCTGTTCCAGCGGCTTGCCCACGGACTTAGCAACCGTGTCGTGCCACCATTGGCCCGCCGCCCCGTGGTAGCCGTAAATCATGCCCCCGACATGCTCACCCTCCGTGGACGCAACGAAGGCGCGGAAGCCGAGCCGCAGGCCGTGGACCTCCAGCATGCGCGACCTGATCTCACGGCCGCGGTCAGGATCGCTATATGGAGGCTCAGCGAAGGCGGCGCCGTAGACACGGATGGCCCCCTCAAAAAGGGGGCCACTGGTGGGCAGCGGCTGGATGCTGACATTCATCCCCGATATTGGACTTTGCCGCCAACCTTGTCCTTGTTCAAGCGCTTGTTGAGATGAAGACCTTCGAGCAGGAATTCGACGGCGGCCGCGGTTTCGGGCGCGGACCCCATCGGCCCAGTCTTTTCGACCGCCTGCATCAGGCCATCGATGTCCCTGGCGAGCTTCACGTACTCGCTGCTCGGAGTCATGTCGCCGACTTCCACCGCCACCCCGGACTTGAAGCGGTTCACGATGAGTTCGAGTTCGCCGAGGTTGTAGTAGCGGTTGAAGACCGCGACGACGGCGCCCTGGATCAACTTGTCGATGATCTGCTCTTCGCGGCCGTCTTCCACGGTCTCGAATTCCACTTTGCCCGAGAGGGTGGGGACGACGTAGGGGAGATCGCTCACGCGCGGCACGACGACGTCTTCGCCCGTCACGATAGACCGGCGGAGGGCGTTCGCCAGCATGCTTTCGTAGTTCGCAATGCTCGCGCGCACGCTGACGCCCGAACGCTGGTTCACATCCGGGCTGCGCCGCGCCAGTCGGGTGATTTCGGCGATGGTCTCCTTCATGTACATCGGGACGACGACGTTGAAGTCACCGGGCACCGGGTGGTGCTCGGCTTCCATGATGTCCATTTCGTGTTCGATCTTCGTCGGGTAGTGAGTGCGCACCTGGGCGCCGTAACGGTCCTTCAGCGGGGTGATGATGCGGCCGCGGTTGGTGTAGTCCTCCGGGTTGGCGCTGGCCACGACGAAGACGTCCAACGGCAGGCGGATGCGGTAGCCGCGGATCTGGACGTCGCGCTCCTCCATGATGTTGAGCAGGCCAACCTGGATGCGCTCGGCCAGGTCGGGCAGTTCGTTGATGCAGAAGATGCCGCGGTTCGTGCGGGGGATGAGGCCGTAGTGGATCGTCAACTCATCCGAGAGGTACTTGCCTTCCGCAACCTTGATTGGGTCAACCTCACCGATAAGGTCGGCGATGGTGATGTCTGGCGTCGCGAGCTTTTCGCCGTAGCGATGGTCACGCCCCAGCCAATCGAGCTCGGCGGCGTCGCCCTTCTCGGCCACGATGTCGCGCCCCGCGCGTGTAATCGGGTGGTAGGGGTCTTCCGGGATTTCGCAGCCAGCCAGCACCGGCGTCGCCTCATCGAGGAGCGAGACGAGCGAGCGGATGATGCGCGACTTCGCCTGGCCCCGTTCGCCGAGGAAGATGATGTCCTGGCCCGCGAGGATTGCGTTGACGATGTGAGGAATGACGGTTTCCTCGTAGCCGAACACGCCGGGGAATAGTTCCTCGCCCGAGCGGATCTTCGTGATGAGGTTCTTCCTCATCTCCTCCCGGACGGGCATGACTTTGTATCCGGAAGCCTTCAGCTCTCCGAGCGTCCGGGGCCGTTCAAGGGTTGTCACTCTTGGCTGCTCCTCTTTCCGCCGCCCATCGGGGGGGCGGATAGCCGATGGAGAGGGTAGCCGCCTTCGCGCCCACCGCCGCACCCCGGCGAATTGAACTGGCGAGCCGGGTTCCGGCCCCCTCTCCTCGATCATAGGGTGGCCCGAAAACGTGTCAACCGAGCCCCATCAGGGTGGGCGGCCGGTAAGGCAGAGTGGACTCACCCCTGCAAGCCGGCCTCGTCCCGTGCGTAACGTTCCAGCGCCCAAAGCTCGGCCGGAGTGTTCGCCGAGCGAAAACTGTCGAGCCGGGGATCGGAGAGCCGAAGTGCTGCCTCGTCAACGAAGCGCACGTTTAGTTCTTCGAAGGTAGCCGTGACTCGAAGCCGGCCACCTTCCAGAGCGTCGCGAAACCGGGGAAGGGCTCTGGCGATGCGGTAGACCGAGGCCAACGGCTGGAGCCGTCCCTCCACGCGCGGACAAACGGCCTCGTACCCGTTCACTGCTTCAGCGAGGGATGCGATGAGCGCGGGCTGGAGGAGCGGCACGTCGCACGCGGTCACAAAGCACAGGTCCGTCGCGCTGGCCTCCATGCCGGCCACGATGCCCGCCAGCGGGCCACGTCCCGCGAGCCGATCCTCGGCCTGAACAACGGGGACGGCCGCTCGTACGCCGGGGGACGACGCCCCGGCCGCACCCACCACCACCAATGAGCCACAAACGGCCGCCAGCGCGTCTGCAACGCATTGAAGCATCGGGCGGCCAAGGAACAGCGCGGATGCCTTGGGTGAGCCGAAGCGGGAGCTCTCGCCGCCGGCGAGGATGATCCCGGTGAACCCGGGCTTCGTTTCCACCACGGCAGTGTATCGAGCGCGCGTTACTCGCTGAACAGCGGCTCGATTGACAGCTCGGGCTCGGGACCGCCCTGCGCCGGCTGGCCGGACGGTTGGCGCACGGCGGCAGCTCCGAACCCGCGACGCAACGGGATCTCCGGGAGCGTGAGCGCGAGGAGCACGACGACGACAGCCGCGGCCGCTGAGCCGAGGAAGATATCGTCGATTGCCGTCGCCACGCCTTCGCGTTGCGCGGCAAGGGTCGAATCGAGGATGGCCTGGCCATTGGGCAGCGCCAGGACTTCGCGCTTCACCTGGCCAAGAGCACGGGGGTCGAGCGCGAGGGTTGGGTCATCGAACTTGGCCAGCGTCGCGGGCGCGACCGCAGCCCGCGCTTCGGGCGTGACGTCGCTCGCGAAAGAGGACGAATACGAGGTGGCCAGCACCACTCCGAATATCGCGGTGCCGAGCACCTGGCCGATCTGCATGAAGTACTGCCGGCCACTCGTTGCCACGCCGAGCAGTTTGTGGTCAACGGCGCTCTGGGTGATGACGGACATGGTGGGCATCACGAGGCCCGAACCGAGGCCGTAGATGACCATGAAGACGCTGATGTGCCACTTGGCTTCGCCAACACTGAGCGTGTGGAGAAGTACGGTGGCAGTGAGGATGAGCACAGCGCCGAGGATGACCTGGTGTTTGAAGCGGCCGGTCCGCGACATCAGCTGGCCGCCGATGATGCTGGTCACGAGCAGCCCCAGCGACTGTGGCGTTGAGACGATGCCCGACGCGGTGGCCGAAGCACCCAACGACGTCTGGACGAATGTAGGAAGGTACTGGATCGCGCCGAAGACGCCGGCGCCGGAGAGCATGACGAGCACGTTTGCCTGGACGAAGACCCGGTTCCGGAACAGCGACAATGGGAAGATAGCCTCGGGATGGCGGCGCTCCTGGAACCCGAATGCAATTACCAGCACGAACGACGCGACGAAGAGTCCGATGGTCTCGGCGCTCTTCCAACCGAACGCGCGCTGGGCCCAAACGAGCGCGAGGAGCAGGGAAACGGTGGCCAACGACAGGAGTGCGGCGCCGAGGAAGTCGATCTGCTTGAGTCGGCCTCCGCGCTTGCGGAACGGGAGATTGCGAGAGATGAAGTAGATGGCGGTAAGGGCCACGGGGATGTTGACGTAGAAGCACCAACGCCAGCCGATCGAGTCGGTCAGGATGCCGCCAACCGTCGGTCCGCTGATCGCGGCCATGGTAAAGGTGCCGGTGAAGAAGCCGACGTACTTGCCGCGCTCGGCCGGCGGAAAAAGGTCGCCGAGGGTGGCGAACACGCAGGAGAAGATCGTCCCGCCGCCGATGCCCTGCACGGCCCGGGCGCAGATGAGGAAGATCATCGACGGCGCAGCGCCAACCGCCGCGGAGGCGAGCATGAACAGGACGACGCCGCCGATCAGGAAGATCTTGCGCCCGAACATGTCGGAGAGCTTGCCGACGATGGGCACGACCACCACTGAGCTGAGCATGTAGACGGTGAACACCCACGAGAGCATCGAGAAGCCGCCGAGGTCGGCGAGGATGCGCGGGGTGGCCGTGGCGACGATGGAGTTATCGAGAGCGCTGACGAACATGCAGAGCATCAGTGAGATGAGGAGGAGCCACTTCCGCCGACGGTCGAGGAGATCGCCGAGCGGTGCATCCTGGGGGACAGAAACAGCCATCGTCGAACTCCGCGCCCTTGCGGGGCGCTATCGAAAGAGCCTAGTCGAATTGTTAGTGCAAGACAAACTAATACGGGCGGGATTCACGCGTTCGCAAGGTTGCCGAAACCAACGCGAAACACGCGGCGGGGACACTCGAGCCCGGAGGTGCGCGATGACTGCTTACCGTTCGGTCCGCATCCAAATGCCCGACCGTCCCGGTGCCCTTTCCGCGATCAGCACGGCTCTCGCGGCCAACACTGTCGATATCGTTCGGTTCGATGTCGTCTCTCGTGAGGGCGCCACCGTCGTAGACGACCTTTTCCTCACGGCCGCGACGCAGGACGAAATCGGCGCCGCGATCGGGAGCTTCCACGCCGACGTCACGGTCCGGACTTTCGATGGCCAGAGCGGCGAACCGGCCATCGAGATGGGGACCGGCCTGCTTGAAGTGGCGGAGGCGCCAACGGTTGTAGCGGCGCGGCTCGCCACGGCCGAAGGCGCCCGCCGGTTGGCGCGTGCCGATGCGGCGGTGCTTCTGCGCGCGGCCGCCGATGGCGGTTACGAGTGCGTCGCAGGGCGCGTGGAGGTTCCTCCGATCGAGTCCTCCGACCCGTTCGTTGGGCGTTGGGCCTTGCAACGCGGCGCGGCCATCGCATTCCCGGTGACCGACGGTTGGGCTCCGGCGCGGGTGCAACACGCGCTGGAAGCGGCGTGGGTCGCCGTTGCTCCGTTCGACGCTTTTGGGCTGCTGCTGGTGGCCCGAAAACTCAACATTGCCTACTTTACCGGCGAGCTGGAGCGCCTCTCGGCGTTTGCCGATGCGGCGGCCGCCATCCTTCGGTGCAGGGGCGAGCGCAATGCTGAAGGCGCTCTGCCGGCTGGCCGCGAGGAGACCTTGCCGCCGCGCGCGATCACGCTGGCCGGGCGGGTTGCGGTGAACTAGCCAGCCGCCGAGCGCATGCAAGCTTCGACGACGGCAGCACACTGGAGCATCTCCGGGATCACGAGGTACTCATCCTTCGTGTGCTGGTTATAGCCACCGCGGCCGATGACCACGCCTGCGATGCCGTGCCCACGGAAGACGTTGCCGTCCGTACCGCCGCCCACCGGGTGGGGGTTGGGGGTCATGCCGAGGTGGCGGAGGACGCCGAAGAGAAGCTGCGCAGCAGGATCATCCGGGCCCAGCTTGTAGCCGGGATAGCCCATCTTGAAGCGTTCATCCAACCGCGCGCCCGGGTGACGGCGGCGTACCTGTTCGAGGTGATCTTTGGCCTGCGAAACCAGCGTTTCGACCTTCTCGAACTCCATGCTGCGCATCTCGCCATCGATGCGGCAGTAGTCGGGGACTGCGTTCGTTACGAGGCCGCCCTGGATTTTCCCAATGTTCCCCGTGGTTTCGAAATCGATGCGGCCCTGGGGGAGGCCAAGGACCGCTTCCGCGGCGATTGTGATGGCCGGGATGCCTTTTTCCGGCTCGAGGCCGGCGTGCGCGGACTTGCCGTGGACCTCGACTGTGTATCCGTACGAATAGGGGGCGGCCCCCTGGACGCTGGACGGCGGGCCGCCGCTGTCGATGACGATGGCGACCTTCGCCGTGAGACGGCTGTAGTCCATGTTGCTCGCGCCGACCAGTCCGATCTCCTCGCCGCGGCTGATGGCCACTTCGATCGGCCGCGTTGGCGCTCGGTCTTCGTTCGCCGACTGGATGACTTCGAGAATCACGGCGCAGCCGGCCTTGTTGTCGGCCCCGAGGATCGTTGTTCCGTCGCTGCGGATGATGTCTGCTCCGTCGAAGACCGGCTTGATGCCCCGCCCTGGCTCGACCGTGTCCATGTGGGCTGAGAGGAGCAGCGGCTCGCCCGTGCCGGGCCGGGAGCCGAGGATGTTGCCGTGGGCGTCGGGGGAAGCGACGACCCCGAGCGTGACCAGCCGCCGTTCCAGCTCGGCCGCCACTTCATCTTCATCTCCGGACGGGGAGTCGATGGCCACGAGGTCGAGGAACGTCTGGACGAGGCGGTCGCGGTTGATCAAGGACGGCTCCGGTCGCGGTTGGTGGTCGGGAAAGGATAGGGGCACGGGCCGCTGCGCGGCAGAAGCGTTAACACCGCATTCATGCGGGGCCTGTAACACTGTTCGCATGACGCTAACCATCACGCGCGAACTCACCGTGGAGGTCGCCCACAACATTCGCCACATCGGCGGCTACCGAACGGTGACCGGCCGCACCACGAGCGAGCAGATCATCCGCTCCGCAGGGTTGCAGCGATTGACTCCGGCCGGCGTCCAGGCACTCGCGGATCGCGGCGTGGCGACCATCGTCGACCTTCGTTCGACGGTCGAACGCGAGCGGGACGTGCCCCCGGATGTGAGCGGGAACGGAATCGAGCACATCTTCGCGCCGGTGTTCGAGCAGCCTCGGCGAAGAGTTCCGGGGGTTCGCATCGGTTTACGTGAGCATGCTCGAAACCGGCCGCGAGGCCTACCGGGTGTTGTTCGAGACCATCGCCTTCAGCGATAGGCACGTGCTCTTCCACTGCGCCGCGGGGAAGGACCGAACCGGCGTTGCCACGGCGCTGCTGCTTGACCTGGTGGGCGTCCCCGAGGAGGCGATCCTCGCCGACTTCGCGCTCTCGGCGTCGTTGCTCGAGCCCCTCTTCGAAACGTTTGTTCCACGGATGACGGCGCGCGGCATCGACGAGGCCCGCGGGCGCGCGCTGCTGGCGGCCAACCCCGGCGACATGGCCTCGACGCTGGCTCACATCCGCAACCGTTTCGGTTCGGCTGAAGGCTACGTCCGCGACATCGGCCTGAGTGCAGACACGACGGAAGACCTTAAGGCCCGCTTGCTCGCCTGAGTTCGCGCCTACTTCACGGCGACCGCCTTCGTGGCCCCGGTCTCCATCCCCACGCCCATCAGCAGACCATGGATAGCCCGCGCATTGCGGATGATGCGCCCGGCTTCGACTCCGACCGCCTGCTTGCCATCGCAGAGCGCTTCCGCGGGGTTTGAGTGGATGTCGAATTCGATGCCGTGCGCGCCGGCTGCAATGAAGCCGTAGGCGACGCGTTCCACGAGCTTGCGGTCGCCTGAGCTGTGGCTTGGGTCTGCGATCAGCGGCAGGTGCGATTTCGTGCGGACGAGCGGGATCATCGCGATATCCGCGGCGAAGCGCGTCTCTGTTTCGAAGCTCTTGATCCCGCGGTAGCAGAGAATGACGTTGCGGTTGCCGTGGCCGACGGTGCGACCTTCGCGGTCGATGCCCGACATAATGTAGGCGGCTCCCGAAAGCCATTCGCTCATGTCGTTGCCGAACCCGTGCTTGAGCACGATTGGGACGTTGGTGCGCGACAGTTCTTCCAGCAGCGGCGAGTATTGAGCACTACGTGCCCCCACCTGGATGACATCGATCCCCGCTTCCAGAAAGGCATCGAGGTGGCGGAGGTCAATCAGCTCGCTCACGATGGGCAGCCGGGTTTCCGCTTTCATCGCGGCGGCGATCTCGAGCCCGCGGGTCAGTTCCAGGCCGCGGTAGTCGTACGGACTGGTGCGCGACTTGTCGACGAACGCGCGCAGGATATCGACGCCAGCGTCCTTCGCCATCCGGGCGGAATCGAGGGCCTGCTGCTCCGTCTCGATGGCGCACGGGCCACCAAACACCGTGAGGTTGTCGCCGCCGACCAACACGCTGCCGACGCGGACGACCGTGTCTTCGTGATGGAAGGTGCGGCTGGCGTCCTTGTACTTCTCCGTGATGCGGATGACGCGTTCGACGCCGGGAAGCTCGGTGATGCGGCCTTCATCGATAACCGAGGCGATGCCCTTCACGCCGATGACGGTCGTGTCGCTGACGATGGTCTCGCAGCGCAGGCCGTAGTCGCGCGTGATCCGGTCGATCACGCGTTGGGTCTGGTCGGGGCTGGCCCCGGGGGCCATGTGGATGATCATGTGGCGGTCTCCGTTATGTGCGCTTCATTCTCATATGGCGAGCGGCTAAGCGCGAAACGAAGAGCGCCGCGGCTCAGAACAGCACCATCGAAAGCCGGCGCTGGTAGTCGCGCGTGAGCGGTGAGTCCAGCCCGAGGATATCGAAGACTGCGAGGACGGCCTTGCGCGCCGCGCCATCGGCGAACGCGCGATCGAGCCGGACGGACTCTATGAGTTCGTCCAGGGCCGCCTCGTATTGCTGGCGGGCCGCGAGCATCACGCCCCAGCGGTAGCGCGGGCGCGGATCGCGTGGGCTCGCCTCAGCCGCGGCCTCCAGGTCCTCGTGGGCATGCTTCGTGGCGAAGGAGTCGAGGAAGACGCGGTGCTTTATCGACTTTGCCCGGCGGTCGGTGGGAGCACGTTCCAGGAGTGCTTCGGCTTCCGCCACTTCTCCACGCTGAAGGAGGATGGTGGCGAGCCCGACGATCGCATCGGCGTTGGCGGGGGCGGCCTTCAAAACGTCGCGGAAGTGCGCTTCAGCGCTGGCAACATCGCCCGATTTAAGGAGCTCCTCGGCGCGAGCGGCTGCGCGTTCAGCTTCCGTGGGCACGAGCCGCTTGAAAAACGCCCGCACCTGGGTCTCCGGAACCGCCCCGGTGAATTCGGCCACGACCTTGCCATCTTTGAACGCCTTGACCGCCGGGATCCCCTGAATTCGAAACGCTGTGGCCGTACGCGGGTTCTCGTCCGTGTTCAGCTTCGCGAGGACGACTTCGCCGGCGTACTCGGCCGCCACCTTTTCGATGGCCGGTCCGAGGACGCGGCACGGTCCGCACCACGGCGCCCAGAAGTCGACGACCACCGGCAGTCGCTTCGATTGGTCGAGGACGGTCGTGGCAAAGGTGGCATCAGTGACATCGAGGGGCGCCTGTGCGGCGGGCATAGTGGAACTCCGAGCGTGAGAGTGTGCGCGGCGATCGTACCAAGCCCAGCCCCGAAACGGGATGGGGCGAGGAAGAGTTCAGCGGGCCTGTAAGCCGGATTCTGTGCCCCTCCGAGGAAGGACGGTGACCATCTCTCTCGACGCCGCATCGCTGCGGCGCTCTAGCAGCCAACCCGGGAGTGATAACGGGCCGGGCTGCCCTTCTCCCCTATTTGGCCTTGCTCCAGGTGGGGTTTTCACGGCCGGCCCGTTGCCGGACCGCCGGTGCGCTCTTACCGCACCATTTCACCCTTACCTTCCCGAAGGAGGGCGGTATGTTTCTGTTGCACTTTCCGTCGGCTCGCGCCGCCCAGGCGTTACCTGGCACCTTGCCCGTTGGAGTCCGGACTTTCCTCTGGGAAACGAATTTCCCAGCGGCCACCCGGCCCGCTGAACCAACTCACTGTAACAGACAGCGCGCCCGCAGCGCGCGGGCAGCATTCTCTCGCTGGGAAACGAGTCCGCCGGCCGCTCCCGGCCCGCGCATCGCAGGCTGCGATGCAGACTGCTGGGCGTTGCGCCCCGATCACGCCCCGAGGGTGTACTGCTGGGCCTCGAGCGCTTCGTCGTCGGTGGCGAACACGTAGAGGACGGCGTCGCCGGATTCCCATCGGTCACCGCTTTCCCGTACGCCACGCACTGGCGCCTCGTCCGTTTCGTAAACGAGGGCGATGACCGGTTCAACGTCGGTGATGCGATGGTCACTTTGAAATGCGGCTTCCACGTGCATGAGTGGGATCGACTCATCGGGCAAGACAAGCAACAGATCGTGGCCCTTCGCGAAGATCGCGCCAATCCGGTCGCCTTCGGCGTCGCGGTAGACGTCGTCGATCCGGTCGCTGTCTCGGCTGCGTTCGAAGTGACGGCTGACGCCGACGCGATAGGCGACTCGACGGTGCTTGCGTGGAGTCGCTGCGCTGTGGCTCGCGACGGTTGCGCGGTCGTCCATCCCATCCTCCCGCCGGACCCATCCCGGCGGTCTTCAACGTATCTGTCCGGGTCCCCGAAGGAAGGGCCGGTTGGCTCGCATGAAGGGGCCGGTTGGACGCAGTCGGTTTCCGCCTGGCCGGAAACGAAAAGGCGCGCAGTGCGGGCGCGCCTTTTCTTCACGTGCTCGGGTAAAGCAGCTGCGATCAGGCCTTGCCGATCTTGAACATTTTCGTGGTGCAGACGGGGCACTTGCCTTCGGTGGCGGGCTTGCCATTCTTCATCGTTATCGGTTTGGCGC
>JBGOVF010000454.1:0-2983 GCA_041477975.1 Tepidiformaceae bacterium | reverse complement strand
CTCACCTCGAACCGTGTCTACCGCGCCCAGCGCTCGTTCACCGATGCCGTGGCCGAACTCTGGCGGGTGCGTGGAACCCAACTCGACCCACAGTGCGTCGAGGCGTTCTTCGAGTGGCTGACCGAATCGGGCCAGCTCCAACCCGGCGAGCAGGACAGGCTCGCAGCCTGAGTCTTTACCAGTCGTCCCAGTAGCCGCCCTGCCGCCTCGGCCGCTGCGCGCGGCGCATCAGCATGTCCGGCTCTTCGAGCTCCCAGGGCATGACGGGCCGGCCGACGAGCTGCTCGATGCGTTGGAGGAGCAGCACGGGCGGGACCGAGCGTTCAGAGAGTAACCATCGCTCCAGTTCGTCCAGGCGGTCTGCTGAGGACAGCTCCTGAGGATCGGGCGCCGTCTCCAGGAACCGGAGGCAATACGGGCAGCCCCGGCGGGCGTCGATCGGCACCAGGTGCACGTCGCATTCGGGCTGGCGGCGATCAATCATGGCCGCTTCAGCGTAGCGTTTCCGGCGCTCGCAGTGAGCACCCCGCAATCGCCGGCGGCGGGCCTTATCATCGTCCTTACGGAAGGGGCTGGAAATGCTGCGCCAGGAAAACTACGAAACGATCCTCATCGAAAAGCAGGATGGCGTCGCCACCCTCACGCTCAATCGGCCAGAGCGGCTCAACGCCGTGAACGGCGCGATGCACTCCGAACTCATGACGCTGTTCCTCGATGTCCAGTCGGATCCGGAGGTCCGCGCCGCGGTGCTCACGGGAGCCGGACGGGCCTTCTGCGCGGGCGGCGATTTCGGCGCCGACGCCGACATGCGGACGAGGAGCGGGCTGGCCATCATCCAGGAAGCTCGCCGTATCGTCGACAACCTCCTCGACTGCGAAAAGCCCATCGTCAGCGCCATCAACGGCGCGGCCGCCGGCCTCGGTGCGACCGTCGCGCTCCTCTGCGATGTCGTCGTAGCCGCGAAGACGGCCCGCATCGGCGACCCCCATGTGAAGATGGGCATCACCGCCGGCGACGGCGGCGCCGTCATCTGGCCGTTGCTGATGGGCGTGAACCGGGCGAAGTTCATGCTCATGACCGGCGATCTGATCCTTGCCGACGAGGCCTTCGCCCTGGGGCTCGTGAACAAGGTCGTCGATGAGGGCCAGGCCCTCACCGAAGCAACCGCGATCGCCCGGCGCCTCGCAAATGGGGCGCCCTACGCCGTGCAGTCATCCAAGATCGCCGTGAACAAGTACATCAAGTTCGTCTCGAACCTCGTCCTGCCGCTGTCGCTATCGCTCGAAGAGGTCTCGATGACGAAGGATGACCACCGCGAGGCCGTCCGCGCGTTCCAGGAGAAGCGGGAACCACGGTTCACCGGGCACTAGCCGCCTATACTCCCGAAAACGATCGAGGAGCAGGGACGTGAGAGAGCACCCCATCCCCCAGGGCGTTTCGCCCGCCCGCGGCTACAGCCACGTCGTCAGTGTCAGCGGTGGGCGTACGGTCTACATCGCCGGCCAGATCGCCCTGGACGCCGAGGGCCACGTCGTCGGCCGCGGCGACCTCGGCGCGCAGGCCCGCCGGGTATTCGAAAACCTGAAGGCGGCCCTCGCGGCCGCAGGAGCGACTTTCGCCGACGTCGTGAAGATGAACACCTACGTCGTGAACCTGGACCCCGCCAACCTGGCGCCAATCCGCGAGGTGCGGGCCGAGTACCTCCCATCGACGAACCCGCCGGCAAGCACGCTCGTTGGAGTGACGCAGCTCGCCGTCGAGGGGTTGCTGATCGAGGTCGAAATGATCGCGGTCGTCGGCGCGTAGTAAGAAAGCGGAAACGGGACGGCCTCGCCCGCTTTTCGGTTCGGCCTCGTGCGGTAGGATTGTGACGCGAGGAACGAACCCTGGCTGACCTGTCGATCTACCTGTTTTGGACCGGCCTGATCATGGCCTCGGTCTCCGGCGCGACGTACATCGCGTTCGTCGCGAGTGCGTCCGTTTCGCTGCGCCGGATGAGCGCCCAGACGAGCGCCGGGACGCTCACCATCTCCAGCGCGAGCGGTGTCCCGAACCCGGGCCTTGGGCGGCTCGCAACCACGTTCACCGATCTCACCGTGCTCGCGCTCGGCGGCCAGGTTGCGGCGCGCTGGGCGGCCATCGGCCACGCGCCAATTTCAGACCTCTACGAGTTCACGGCAGCGTTCGCGTTCGGCATCTCCGCCGCGTACATGGTGTTCGAAACCATCACAGGCCACCGGCGCTTCGGCGTGATCGCGCTGCCGATTGTCATCACGATGCTTGGCATCGCGTCGCTCTTTCCTTCGGATATCACCCCGCTAATCCCGGCCCTTCAGAACGGCCCGCTGCTCACGATCCACGTCAGCACGATGATGATCTCGTACGCCGTCCTGACGGTCGCCTTCTGCGGCGCCGTCGTCTACCTGGTCCAGGGCGGCGAAGGGAACCGCCGCTTCGCCTCGTTACCGAGCGCCGAAGCGGCCGCGGACCTGGCGCACAAAGCCGTCATCGTCGGCTTCCCGCTGCTCGGATTGGGCATCGCCCTCGGCGCGTGGTGGGCGAACAGCGCCTGGGGCCGCTACTGGGGATGGGACCCGAAGGAGACGAGCGCGCTCGTCACCTGGCTGAGCATCGCAGCCTACTTCCACGCCCGCGCAGGCAACGGCAGCGTGGCCGGCGCGCCCGGCATCCGCCGCGTGGTGCCGGAGCGCATTCGCCGCGGCTGGCGCCCCGATCCGATGTGGTGGCTGATCGTGATGTGGGGACTGGTCATGTTCACGTACTTCGCCGTGAACCTCTGGGTGAGTGGGCTGCACAGCTACGCCGGCGTCTAGTTACCGTTTCATGCGCCACTCTGTGGCTGGCCTGTATGATTCCGCACACACACCAGCGTCGCCGAGCGCGCTCAGGAGCCAGCCGTGCCTGCTTCCGGCCCACCCCGCCAGCGAGCCGCCCGCGTGCAGCGGGAAGCGCCCCAGCGCCG
>JBGOVF010000314.1:0-3797 GCA_041477975.1 Tepidiformaceae bacterium | reverse complement strand
TCCCGCTTGAGCAGGAGGAAGGCGACGAGCTGCATCACGCCGGCGCCCTTCATGTCCACCGCGCCACGGCCGTAGACGCGCCCGTCCTTCACCACGCCTTCGAACGCGGGCATCTCCCAGTACTGCGCTTCCACGGGGACAACATCAGTGTGGTTGCAGAGCATCAACGGCCGCTTGCTGCCATCGCCGCGCAGGCGCCCTACGAGAACGTCACGGTTCGGCGCCGTCTCGATGTACTCGGTCTCGATGCCCTGCGCTTCGAGGAGGGCGCCGAGGAAGCGGGCAGCGGGACGCTCGTTGCCAGGTGGGTTGGAGGTATCGATCTGGAGGTAGCGGACGAAGATATCGAGCGCCTCGGCGTGGATGGCTGGCCAATCGACCACGGGCGTTTCCTTGAGCGGGCTGGGCGCACTCTGCACGTTCCGCTCGCCACGTTCCAGCCCACGCTATGATTGCCGCTCACGTAACGAGGAGTGCCCCATGAAGTTCGGCGTCCAGATGTTTCCCACCGATTACGCCATCCAGGTGACAGAGCTCGCGAAGGCGTGTGAGGACCTCGGCTTCGAATCGCTCTTCTTCCCCGAACACACGCACATCCCCACGAGCCGGCGGACGCCCTGGCCGGGCGGCGCACCGTTGCCGATGGAGTACTCGCACACGCTCGACCCGTTCGTCGCCTGCGGTGCGGCGGCCGCTGTCACGAAGACCCTGAACGTGGGCACGGGCATCTGCCTGGTCATGGAACGCGACCCGATCACGCTCGCCAAGGAGGTCGCGAGTGTCGACTTCCTCTCTGGCGGGCGCTTCCTCTTCGGCATTGGCGGCGGCTGGAACGAAGAGGAGATGGAGAACCACGGCACGAAGCCCACGCTGCGCTGGAAGATCCTGCGCGAGCGCATCCTCGCGATGAAGGAGATCTGGACTAAAGACGAAGCCGAATACCACGGCCAGTTCGTGAACTTCGACCCCATCTGGTCGTGGCCGAAGCCGGCACGCAAGCCGCACCCGCCGATCATGATCGGCGGGGCCGGGCCGCGGACGCTAGACCGCGTGATCGAGTACGGCGACGAATGGATGCCAATCGGCGGGCGCACGGGCGCGGTGCTGGCTCAGAAGATCAACGAGCTGCAGGGCATGGCCAAGGCCGCGGGGCGGGCGCCAATCCCGGTCTCCGTGTTCGGTGTGCCGCCTTCGAAGGAAGCGATCGAAGGCTATGCGGAGATGGGCGTCACGCGCTGCCTCTTCGGCCTGCGGCCCGAGCCGGCGGACAAGGTCCTCCCGGCCCTGCAGCGCTACGCCGAAGTCATCAAGAGTTACGGGTAACGGCCGGGTTTGTCCGCGGATCTGTTATCGAAGCATAGCCGTGCCGTCCGCGCCGCCTACGCGCGCGGGCTTGGCGGCGACCCGCAGGCGTTCGCGACCGAGCGCCTGACCTTCGTCGACCAGCCCGACCCTCCGCCATTTCCGTACGTCCTGGTTGCCGTGACCTTCGGTACGGGCACGCTCGTCAGCGTCGACCCCGCGTACCGGGCGGCAGCCGAGGCCGCAGCGCCCGGCCGCCACTACCACGCTCTGCGCCCGGCCTTTCTCGGGAAAGTCGTGGAGGAAGGCAGGCGCCGCGGCGCTTCGCTCGTGGCCTCGACGCCGGAACTCCTCTTCGCGCTCGGTCAGGCTCCACCCGCGCCTGCTATTCCGAAAGGGTACGAACTCCGCATCGAGCACTCGTCCTGGATGGCCAATGAGCAGGCGGCGAGGCGGTTCGAAAACGGCGTTGGCGAAACCGGGCAGGGCGGCCGGGCCGTCCGCAACCAGTTCGCCCTCGTCCTCTATGAACGCGACGAACCCATCGCCGTTGGTGGCGTTTTCCTCAACCACGGCCTCTTTGAAATTGGTGTCGACGTGCTTCGGGCGCATCGCGGCGAAGGCCTCGGCCGCCTGGTCGTCTCCGCCGCGACGCTGGAGATCCTCCGTCGCGGCGAAATCCCGTTTTACGGCTGTGTCCCGACGAACGTCCGCTCCCACCGAACTGCCCTGTCCTGCGGTTTCTTGCCGGTGTGCTCCGAAGCGGCCGTTGTGGCCGCTGACCGCTAATCCCAAGCCGTCTCGGGTACAGTCCACGTGTGACCACGACCGCAGAGCCCATCGACGCCGTCTACACCTGGGTCGATGGCTCGTCCCCGGCGTTCGAGGAGGCACTGGCCGCTGCCGTCGCGCGTACGGGCGACGAGCGCCGCAAGAACGCCGTTCTCCCGCGTCGCTTCCGCGATAACGGCGAGCTGCGCTACTCGCTGCGCTCGCTCGAAGCGCATGCCCCATGGATACGCAACGTCTACCTCGTGACCAACGGCCAGGCGCCGGGCTGGCTCGATCTCGCGAACCCGCGGCTGCGGCTTGTCCACCACGGTCAGCTATTCGAGCGCCCGAACCATCTGCCCACGTTCAACTCGATGGCGATCGAGAGCACGCTGCACCGGCTGCCGGCCGTTTCGCGCGTGTTACTCTTCTTCAATGACGACATCTTCCTCGGCCAGCGGCTGCATCCCTCCCACCTCGTCGCCGGGGACGGCTCACCGCGCAGCTTCGTCGTGCGGCACCGGTCGATCGCGGCGACCAGCACGACACGCAGCGGCCGGCCCGATCGGCTCGCCTTGAGTGCGGAGATCCTCACCCGGCGCTTCGGCGTGCGGCGCTGGCGCGACGTGCCCCACACTCCCGTGCTGTTCGCGGTCGACGTCCTCCGCGAACTCGCCGAGACGACGCCCGAACTCGCCGAAACGGCGGACCACCAGATCCGCCAGCACCGCGACGTTTCGGCGCGATTCCTGCACGTGCACACCCTGGCCCAGCGCAGGCCACGGATGCCGTGGGGCTGGCTCCCGGGGCCCCTCGACCGGCGCTACACCACCGTTTGGCCGCGGCAGGCGCGCCTGCTGATGGTTGGCGAGGAAGACGGAATGCTCGCGAAGCTCCGCGCACTTGAACGGCGGCCGCCACGCTTCTTCTGCATCAACGATGGCATGGACGACGACACCTCGGCGTTCGAACCGGTCCAGGCAATGCTGGAACGGATGTTCCCCACGCCATCGTCGTTCGAACGCCGCGAGCAGGCCTAATCCCGCGTCGGAAGCTGGTGGTGCAACGCCACCTCGCGTCGCGTCCGTGACGACTCGAGGGCCGCCAGGCAGACTTCGAGTGTAGCCCTGCCCCAGCGTCCGTCATGCGCCGGCGGACGACCGTGGACCACCGCGTGATAGGCCTCCTGGAGCAGCCCATCGCGGCCGTCCGGGAGCGGCGGGATTCGGACGTCCCACGTGCGGTCGTCACCGTAGACGCGCAGGCCCTCGGGGATCTGGCGGATGTCGCCGCGTTCGCAGCTCACGATTGTGAGTCCGAAGAAGCCGGGGTGCTCGGGTTCGGAAGCGGCAGCGGCGCTGGAGTAAGCGAGGCCGGCTTTGAGTTGTGCCTCGTCAGCCATGGTCGGGCGCCCCCTCACCCCCCGACCCCCTCTCCCGATCCGGGAGAGGGGGAGCATTAGCGGTGCCGCGCGGCCGTCTTCGCCGATGGCGAAGGTCAGCTCGGCGCCGGGGAGGTGGTCGTAGCCGCTGTAGACGGCGGTGGCGACGGCGCCGTCCTCGAATTCCAGGAAGAGCGTGTGCGCGCCCTCCGTTGGCCGGGTTGCGTCCCAGGCGCCGGCCGAGGCGCGGACCGAGCGCACCATCCCCCCGCCAATCCAGCGGAGCAGGTCCACCTGGTGCGCCGCCTGCCGGAAAACGGCGCCACCGCCAAGGTTCGTATCG
>JBGOVF010000038.1:0-10779 GCA_041477975.1 Tepidiformaceae bacterium | reverse complement strand
CGTTACACAGGCCCCGTTTGCCGGCTCTGCCGCCGTCATGGCGAAAAGCTCTATCTCAAGGGCGAACGCTGCTTCACCCCCAAGTGCAGCTACGATCGCCGCCCCAACGCGCCCGGTCCGCGCCCTGCCCGCCGCCGCAAGGTGAGCGACCGCGGCCTCCAGCTGCGCGAAAAGCAGCGCGCCCGCGTCACCTACGGCGTGCTCGAAAAGCAGTTCGTGCGCTACTACAAGGAAGCCATTCGCGGCACCGGCGTTTCCGGCGAAAACCTCGTCCGGCTCCTCGAAACGCGCCTCGATAACATCGTCTACCGCATCGGCTTCGCTGAATCGCGCAGCCAGGCTCGCCAGATCGTCCGCCACGGGATCATCTCCGTGAACGGCCGCAAGCTCGATATCCCGTCCGCCCACCTCAAGGAAGGCGACGCGATCAGCTTTACCCCGCGCGGCATCCGCAGCGAGTACTACAAGATCGTCCAGGAGACCATCAAATCCAAGAATCCGCCCTCCTGGCTCGCGCTCGATGCCGCCGGCATGTCCGCCCGCATGAGCGCGCCGCCCACCGTCGCCCATGGCGAAACGCATCTCTTCAACGAAAACGTCATCATCGAATACTACTCGCGCTAACCCCGCGTCTTTTTGAACCTGAGTTGAGGCACGCACAAGCATGATGGATTCCCTCGAGTTGATCGGGCAGACGGCTGAAGAAGTCGTCCCCCAGCTCACTGTCGAAGAAGAAACTGAGCGCTACGCGCGGCTCGTCGCCGAACCCCTTGAGTCCGGCTACGGGATCACGCTCGGCAACGCCCTCCGCCGCGTCCTTCTCAGCTCGCTGGAAGGCGCCGCGATTACCTCTGTCCGCATCGACCAGGTGGAGCACGAATTTTCGACCATCGCCGGCATGCAGGAAGACACCACGGAGTTCCTCCTGAACATCAAGGAGGTCCGCCTCCGCCCGCTGAGCAACCGCTCCGGCAGCCTCGCGCTCGATGTCGAAGGCCCGGCCGAAGTCACTGCCGGCGATATCCAGGTGCCGGCTGACTTCGAGATAGCCAATCCGGAGCTTCACCTGGCCACTCTCGATACGACCAAGGCGCGCCTCAACGTCGAACTCCACGCTGAGCTCGGCAAGGGCTACGTCCCCGCCGGCTCCGTCGAAGGCCTGCCCATCGGCGTCATCCCCGTCGATGCCGTCTTCACCCCGGTCCGCAAGGTCAACTACCACGTCGAAAAGACGCGCGTCGGCCAGTCCACGAACTTCGATCGCCTCGTCCTCGAAGTCTGGACCGATGGCACCGTCGGCGCGGTCGATGCCGTCGGCCAGAGCGCCGACATCCTCATGGACCAGTTCTCGCTCTTCAGCGCCATGGGCCGCCCTGACCTCGCGCAGCTCTCGACTGGTAGCGGTATGGGTGGCGGAACGAGCGTTGCCGGCATGCTCATGCCGCCGGACCGCTACAACACCCCGATTGAAGACCTCCAGCTCTCCGTCCGCGCCTACAACTGCCTCAAGCGCAGCGGGCTCATGACCGTCGGCCAGGTTCTCGAAAAGAGCGAGGACGAACTCCTCGGCCTCCGCAACTTCGGCCGCAAGTCTTACGACGAATTGCGCGACAAGCTCATTGAGCTCGGCTACGTCGATGGCGAAGCGGAAGGCCTCGTACCGCTGGCCGAGGCGCCCCGCGGAGCTGTCGCTCAGCGCCCCGGTTCCCGCCGGCCAACCGCCATCCGCTCCAGCTCCATCGTGATGGACGACGAAGATGAGGAAGAGAACCTGAGCGCCCTCGGCAAGGCCCTCAAGGAAGCCCTCCTCAAAGACGGCAGCGCCGATGACCTCATCGGCGCGGACGAAGAGGACTAACCATGCGCCACCGCGTATCCGGCCGCCATCTCGGCCGCGAAACCAGCCATCGACTGTCGCTCTACCGCAACCTGGTCACCGACCTGTTGCGCTACGAACGGATCACGACCACCGAAGCGAAGGCGAAGGAGATCCGCCCCATGGCCGAGCGTATCATCACGCTTGGCCGCCGCGGCGACCTCCACGCCCGCCGCCAGGCGTTGCGCTTCGTCTACGACCCCCGCGTCGTCAAGAAGGTCTTTGATGAGATTGGCCCGCGCATGGTCAGCCGCCCAGGCGGCTACCTCCGCATCACCGGCCTCGAGCCCCGCAAGGGCGACGGTGCAAAGATGGCCACAATCGAACTCGTCGACTTCGTCGAAGCGCCGCCGACCCCCCGCCCTCAGCGTATAACCGCTGCCCCTGGCAGTGGTCCGGCCCTGCCCGTTGCCGTTGCTCCCGCGCCGGCCCTTGAACCCGCCGAAGACGAATCGCACGAACCGACCTATGCGGAAGAGTTCGCCGAGGAAACGCGCGAAGCGAAGTTGGCTGAGGCAGCGGCCGAAACCGCGGCAGCCGAATCGGATGCTCCGGCTGCCGCAGCCGATGCGCCCGCCACGGAGGGTGACGAAGAGTCGGAGACTTAGCCCCGGTGCCCGCGAAACGGTTCGCGGCCACCGTCAGCTACGACGGCGCGGAGTTCGTTGGCTCACAACGCCAGCCGAACGGGCGCACCGTCCAACAGGAACTGGAAACCGCGGCGGCGGCCATCTTCGGAGGCCCAACCCGCGTGGAGCTGGCAGGGCGCACCGATAGCGGTGTCCATGCCATCGGCCAGGTAGCCGCCTTCTCCGCGGAAACGCGGCTGGATGCGGCAACCGTCGGGAGGGCGCTCAACGCCCACCTGCCGGCGGACGTGGCGGTCCGCGCAGTTCGCGAAGTGCCAGGGGAATTCGACCCCCGGCGCTGGGCGCGGCGGCGCTGGTACCGCTACACCATCGCCACGGGCGAGGCGCGCCAGCCGCTGGCGCGCCGCACGGCCTGGCACATCGAGGGCAACCTCGATCTACCAGCCATGCAACGGGCCGCGGCAGCCCTGGTGGGCAAGCAGGACTTCATCGCCTGCTCGGGCTCGCTGGAAGAAGGCCGCACTTCGGTGCGGACCGTCTTCAAAACAGGCTGGCTCAGCGAAAGCTGCGCCCTCCTGTTCGATATCGAGGCAGATGCGTTTCTGCCGCAGATGGTGCGCCGCCTCGTCGGTACACTCGTCGGCGTCGGGCGCGGAACGCTCACAGAGGAGGAATTCGTCCGCTTGCTCCGGCAGGCAGCACCTGGCGCCATCGCGAAAGTCGCCCCGGCCCATGGTCTCTGTCTCCAGCGCGTGTGGTACGACGAGGGTTACCGAGTATGAATACAACGGTCCGCATCAAGGCCTCGGAGATCTACAAGGACTGGCACGTCATCGATGCGGCTGGCCGCCCCCTGGGCCGCGTGGCTTCCGAAGCCGCCATCCTCCTCCGCGGCAAGCACAAGCCAACCTACGAACCGCACCTCGATGATGGCGACTTTGTCATCATCATCAACGCCTCCCAGGTGCGCGTCACCGGCCGCAAGAGTGAGCAAATCAAGTACCACACCCACTCCGGCTTCCCGGGCGGCCTCAAGACGCGCTCTTTCGAAGAGCAGCTCGCCCGTCACCCGGAACGCGTCCTGGAGAAGGCGGTCTGGGGCATGCTCCCGGGCGGGCCGCTCGGCGAGCAGATCTTCAGGCACCTCAAGGTCTACAAGACCGCGCACCACCCCCACCAGTCCCAGATCACCGGCAGCGAACGCGCCCGCACAGCCCGCGAGGCCGCTCGCACGGAGACCGGCGTCCTCCCGTTGAAGGTAAAGCCGCTGCGGAAGCTCAGCATCCCGCAGGTAGCCGAAGAGCCCTCAGCGAAGGCCGCTCCGGAAACGAAGGTCTCGCCCGTGCAGGCCGCCGCCAGCCGCGCGCGTGCCCGCGTCGCGAAGCCCGCTGCCCCCGCCGCGGAAGCCCCGGAAGCCGTGGCGGCGGTTCCGGAGCCAGCCGTGACCGAGCCAGCCGTCGAGGCGAAGGCTGCCGCTCCCCGCGCGCGCGTTCGCAAGGCGCCGGTGGAAGCCGCCGCCGCAACCGTAGCTCCCGCCGCCGAACCAAAGCCTCGCGCGCGTCGCAAGCCGGCCGTTGAAGCCCAAGCAGCGACTCCCGCACCAACGCAATCCGTCGTAGAACCGAAAAAGCCCGCTCGCCGCCGCGCCGCTGCGAAGACGGAGGAGTAACCAATGGCCGATCAGCAATACTTCTATGGGACCGGTCGCCGCAAGACGGCCGTCGCGCGCGTCCGCCTTTACGCCGGCAACGGCGCCATCGTCGTCAATGGCAAGCCGATGGAAGAGGTGTTCTCGCGCGACACGCATCGCGCCGAAGTCACCTCTCCGCTTCGCCGCCTCGGCCGCGAAGCGCGCTTCAGCGCCCAGATCAAGTGTGAAGGGGGCGGCATCACCGGCTGGGCCGGCGCCATCCAGATGGGCATCGCACGCGCGCTCGTCGCTTCCGATGCCTCGCTCAAGCCCACACTCAAGCGCGGGGAAAACCTCCTCACTCGCGATTCGCGGATGAAGGAACGCAAGAAGGCCGGCCTCAAGCGAGCCCGGAAGGCGCCGCAGTTCACCAAGCGCTAACGCAAGAAATCCGCGATACACGAAGAGGCCCCTCATTCGAGGGGCCTCGTTTTCGTGCGGCCGCCGCGACCGTCAGGCCGTGGCCGCGGGGACTGTCCCGCCCGCCGCGTTCTCCTTCGGCCGCCGGAACGGGTGCGCCATCTGCCCAAAGAATCCGTCAGGCACGGCCTGGTCCACCACGCCGAACTCGCGCGGCTGCACGCCCTTCGGCATGTAGAACGTGCCGAACACGATGTCGACGCACGGCAGCAGGCCCGAGAAGTTCTTGTTCAGCGCCTCCGCCTCGGCCGAATGATGCCAGCGGTGGTAGGTCGGGCTCGCGATTACCTTCCGCAGTGGCCCGAACGTCCACGAAACGTTCGCGTGCAACATGATCGCGTACAGCGTCAGGAATGGTACGTAAGCCGCGAACGCGGCGGGCGCGAAGCCGAGGAACAGCAGCGGCGCGGCCAGCAGGACATTGTTCGCAACGTCGTTGATGGGGTGCACCCGCGCCGACGACAGCCAGTCCAGGTTCGTCGAAGAGTGGTGCACGGCGTGAAACTTCCACAGCACCCCCAGCCGGTGAAACGCCCGGTGCGACCAGTACCCGATCACGTCAGCCATCGCCAGGAACAACAGGAACTGCACCCCAAGTGGCAGGCCGCTCACGATCCCGTCCCGCCCCGAACGCAGCTCGTCACGGCTAAACGGCGACGTGAACACGAACGCCAGGCTCATGATCGATCCGAACACCAGCACGCTCGTAAACAGTTTCCCGAACGTCGGTTGGAAGAAGAACCAGCCCAGGTCCGTCTGCATGCCGCGCCGGAAGATGCCGCCTTTCCTCCGCACCGAAGGCCAGAAGCGTTCGAGCACGGCAAACGCCAGCCCGAGCACCACCAGCCCAACCATCACTCCGAGTAATTTGCCAAGCAGCGCCATCGCGCACCTCCTGATCGAGAACTGCCGCCATCATCTCCGCGGACCTTCACGAAATTGTGTCGTCTCCCTCGAGACAGCTCCGACACACATCCCGCCGACAATCTTGGGTACACGCCGCACGAACCCCACAATGCACGCACCGGCCGCCCGGAGATCGAAGAACATGGACCGCCTCCTGCTCGTCGAAGACGAAGTGGACCTCAACAACCTGCTGGCGCAGCAACTGCGCCGTGATGGCTACCGCGTCGCCCAGGCGTTCGATGGCCCGTCAGCCCTCGCTGAATTCGAACGTGAGCCACCGAACCTGGTCATCCTGGACTGGATGCTGCCCGGCATGGACGGCCTTGCCGTCCTTCAGCGCATCCGCGCGCGCCACCTCGTCCCCGTCCTCATGCTCACCGCGCGCGGCCAGGATATGGACGTCGTCAACGGCCTCGAAGCAGGAGCCGACGACTACCTCGCCAAGCCTGCACACATGCGTGTCCTCCGTGCCCGAATCAAAGCGCTTCTCCGCCGCAGTTCCTCCGCCGCAACTATCGACGACGGGCCCGCCGCGCCTCGCCGTGCCATGCTCGGCGATATCGACGTGGACCCGGCGAGTCACTTAGCCACGCGGGCGAACGTCGCCCTCGAACTCACGCCGATCGAATTCGACCTCCTCGCGCTCTTCGTCACCCATCCCGGTCGTGCGTTCAGCCGCGACTACCTCCTGGAGCGCATCTGGCCGGGCGATTCTGACGTAGGCCACCGAACCGTCGATACCCACGTCCAGCGTCTCCGTAAGAAGCTCGGCGATGGCGACTCCACTCTCCAGACGGTCTGGGGCATGGGCTACCGCATGGCGGCTCCCGCCCCGTGACCGGTTGGCTCTGGCGGCGCCTTCGCAGCCTCCGCTACCTGCTCGGCTGGCCGCTCATCCTGGCGTATCGCCGGTGCGCCCGCCGCAGCCTGCGCTGGCGCCTCACCGGCAGCCATCTCCTCACGCTCCTCATCGGGCTCGCGACGGCTCTCTCGCTGGTCGGCCTCCTCAGCGCCTTCGGCGCCCTCGCGACGGACCCCGCCCGCGAAGAGCCCGCCAACGACGCCCGCGCTGCCGCCACCATCCTCACGGGGCTTAACATCCTCCCACCGAACCTCGCTGCGCCGGCCAACGAGGATATCTCGCGAGTCCTCGACTCGATGGTCGCGCGCAAGGTCACGTTCTACCGCGGTCCGCGCCAATCGCAGTTCGCCGTCCAGCCCGCGGAGCACTTCCATTCGGTCGCGTCGATCAGCATCATCGAGACGAGCGGTGCGCCATGGGCTCATTCCACCAGTGCCGCCCCGTCCAGCCTCCCGGTCGACGCCGGGTCGGTTCTTGCCCGCGCCCTGGCGGGCTCGACGAACCTGGCCACGGACTCGTTCATTCGGCCGGGCCGGCAGTCTGGCGGCCTCGGCGCCTACCCGCTCTACGCGGCCGATGGCTCACAACTGGGCGCCGTCCTCGTCGATAAGTTCGACCTTGCCAGCCCCAGCGGCCGCGCGCTCTTCCGCGCCGAACTTCGCCCGGTGCTCCAAACCGTGTGGGTCGGATCGATCCTCGTGTTCCTCCCGGGCCTCCTTGTCGCGCTCATCTTCGCGGTCCGCAGTTCGCGCAATGTCGGCGGTCGCGTCCAACAGCTGTCGCGGGCCGCCGAAGCACTTGCCGCGGGCCAGTTGAGCCAGCGCGTGGCTGTTGGCGGCGAAGACGAAGTCGCTTCGCTCGCAACCAGCTTCAATGCCATGGCCTCCCAGCTGGAGGAGACGATGAGCCGGGTCGAGACCGAACGTGCCCGTGCCGTCATGGCCCTCGATGCCAACCGTCAACTCGTTGCGAACGTCTCGCACGAACTGCGCACGCCCGTCGCGCTCATTCGCGGCCAGTTGGAAGGCTCCGCCGAAGAGGCCGGCGACGAGCGCATCCAGATGGCCCTGCGCGAAACCGACCGCCTCGAACACCTCATCGACGACCTCTTCGAACTCGCCCGGGCCGAGGCCGCAGCGCTGAAGGTCGAGATCGCGGACTTCGACGCCGGAAAGCTCGTCCACGAAGCCGTTTCCCCACTTGTTGAGCCCGCGCGTCGCGAGGCTTCGGTCTCTGTTTTTATCGAGGCCCCGGCGACCGGTCGCTTCGCCCGCGGAGACCGCCAGCGGCTCGTACGCGTGCTCCAGAACGTCGTCCGCAACGCCGTCCGCCACACACCCGAAGGCGGCCTAATTCTGGTGCGCCTCACGCAGGACTCGGACGCCGTCACGATTTCGGTGAGCGACACCGGTGAGGGGATCGCAGCCGAGGACCTGCCGCACATCTTCGACCGCTTCTACCGCGGCGATGCCTCCCGTAATCGCGCCCTCGGCGGCGCGGGACTCGGCCTCGCTATCGCGCGCGAGTTCGTGGAAGCCATGGGCGGCACGATCACGGCTGACTCGTGTCCAACCGGGACAACGATTTCGGTGAGCCTGGCTGCGGCTTCCCGCGGTTCCTCGGAACCCCCCGGTTCGCTAGGATGATTTGGGTTCACCGCTACCTGTGAACCGCGAGGGCCGAGGGGGAATGACCGTCGAACGCTATCGCATGAACGCCCCGAACGTCATCGCCGAGACCCTCGACGGCGAGGCGCTCATTATCAACCTCCACACCGGCTTCTATTACTCGATCGATTCGGTAGGCGCCGCGGTCTGGAATCTGCTCTGCGATGGCTGGTCGTCAACGGAAGTTGCCGGACACCTGCAGGACGCCTTCCGTGGTCCCGGGTTCTCGGCGCCGGTGGATAGCCTCGTCACTGAACTCGTGGCCGAACAACTGCTGGTGGCCGATCCAGCCGCTCTACGCGCCGACTCGTCGCCGCCCCTTCCCACGGACTTTCAGCCTCCCGTCCTGCGCAAGTACACCGACATGCAGGGACTCCTCGAAGCCGACCCGATCCACGAAGTCGAAGCCGCCGGCTGGCCGCATGTCATCCCCGCCGCGCCCGGGCCGAACTGATGGCCGGCGCAGCGGTTGAAGGGTCCGCCTCCGCGCCCGAGTTTGGCGACGCCCGCGCCGAGTTTGACGCTTTCATGCGCGGGTTCGAAGCCGCCTGTGAGGCCGCCTGCGTCATCGAGCACTCGGCTCAGTTGGCCGGGCAAGAGATTCTCTTTCGATTCGCCGGCAAAGCCCTCGAGGAGCGGCTCTGGCCAGCGTTGGCCCACCTGGCGACGGAGTCGCCCGGCAAGCCGCATCTCACCGTTTGCAGTTGGGACACCGCCTCAACCGGGGTGGAAATGCCCGCGGAGGTGGGTTCCGTCCTGACGCACCTCGAGCGTGCGGCCTCCACATCTGAGCCTCGCGACGGGATCTTCGCCGCATTCGTCATGCCTGGCCTGAACTTGCTCGATACCAACACGTCGCTTGCGGGCTTCTGGGTCCGCGATGCCGGCCGTCTCCAGTATTGGGAATGGGCTGGTCCATTCCGAAACGTTTTCCACTGGTGGTTTGCTCCGCGCGGCATGCAACTCGTCCACGCGGCCGCGGTCGGACTGGGCGATGCGGGGGCCCTGATCGTTGGAAAGAGCGGCAGCGGCAAATCTACCACCGCCATTGGCGCACTGCTCGGCGGCCTCTCCTACACCGGCGACGACCGTTGCCTTGTCACGCTCGAAGGCGTGCCGCGTGCGCACGCGGTTTACGCCACGGCGAAGCTCCATAACGAGAACCTCGACCGTTTCGTGTCGCTCCGGCCTCTGCTCATGAATCCCGCTCGCGACGACGATGAGAAGGCTGTTCTCCTGGTCAGCCAGCACTTCCCGGCGCAACTGGTGGGATCTCTGGCGATCCGGGCCATCGTCGTTCCGGAGGTCACCGGCGGCACGACAACGACGTTCACGCCGATCACTCCCGGTGCGGCACTGCGGGGCCTCGCACCGAGTACGCTCCTCAACCTCCCCGCGGCCGGGGCGCCGCCCCTCAAATTCATGGGAGAGCTCGTCCGTCGCGTGCCGGCCTGGTCGATGAAACTCGGCTCCGACCCCGCCGAAGTCACCGCCGCGCTCGCCGCGTTCCTCGGCACTGTCCCCGAGGCGTCAGCATGACCGCCCTGGTGAGTGCGATCATCCCCGTCTACAACGGAGCCCGATTCGTCGGAGACGCACTGGGGAGCGCGCTGGCACAAGCGGACGCGCGAATGGAGATCATCGTCGTCGACGATGCGTCCACCGATGGCTCCGCGGAGTTGCTGGGCTCGAGATCCGATATCGAACTGATCCGACTGTCGGAAAACGCTGGCCCCTCCGTTGCTCGCAATCGCGGCCTCGCGGTCGCGCGGGGCGATTACGTCGCCTTCCTTGATGCCGACGACCTATGGTCGCCGGGGAAGACCCGCATCCAGCTCGACTGGTTCGCGCGGCACCCGGCCGCCGGCTTTGTCACCGGACTCCAGGAAACGTTCATCGAACCAGGCTGCCACCCGCCCGCCTGGGCTTACAAGATGGCCGCGGCCCCGGCGTCGGGCGGTGTACCAAGTGCCTGGCTTATCCGTCGGGACGTGTTGGACAGAGTTGGCCTGTTCGATCCTTCCTACCGTCACGCCGAGGACATCGATTGGCTCGCGCGCGCTGCTCAAGCCGGCATCACGCTCGACAGCGTGGACGAGGTCGTCTTCCGCAAACGCGTTCACGATACGAACCTCACGCTCGACAGCGCACCATCGCAGGAGGGCCTCTTCCGCGCTCTCCGCTCCTCCGCATTCCGCCAACGGACCGCGCCTACTCAATGACGCAACCCACCGTTTCGGTTGTTGTCCCCGTCTTCAACGGCGAGCGCTACCTGGCCGAGGCTATCGAAAGCGTCCTCACCCAAACCCTGCCTCCACGCCGCGTAATCGTCGTGGACGACGGTTCCACCGACGGCAGCGTGGCCGTGGCCCGCAATTGTGGCGCTGCCGTTCAGATCATCGAGCAGCCAAACGGCGGAGCGGGCGCGGCCCGTAACGCGGCGCTGCCCTTCGTCGATACCGAGTTCCTCGCCTTCCTAGATGCCGACGACACCTGGCCGGCGTCCAAACTCGAGCTGCAGGCCGAGGCGTTCATGGCAGACTCCTCCCTGGACATCGTCCTCGGCCATGCCCAGCCGTTCCTCGCGGATGATGCTCCATCTGGCGTCCGCGCCGCCGCCAGCCTCGAGACCATCCCCGGATACCTGGCAGGAGCAATGCTTGTTCGCCACGCGTCCTTTCTTCGCGTCGGGCCTTTCGCCACCGACGTTCGCCTCGGCGAATTCATCGACTGGTACGCTCGCGCCGAACGCGCCGGCCTTCGCTCCT
>JBGOVF010000182.1:0-5635 GCA_041477975.1 Tepidiformaceae bacterium | reverse complement strand
CTGAACGACGGCCTCGGCTCGACGATGAAGACGGTCGATTCCTCCGGCAACGTGGTCAACGCCTACGAGTACGACGTGTACGGCGCGAAGACCTCGTCCTCCGGTGCTCAGGCGAACGAGTTCGACTTTGCGGGCCAACAGACGGACGGGAGCACGGGGCTCCAGTACCTGCGGGCCCGGTACTACGACCCGGGGACCGGGACGTTCTTGAGCCGGGATCCTTTGGCTGGATCACCTTTCTGGGGCGAGAACCCATTTGGGTACGCGGTTGGGGCTCCTGCTACCTTTGCCGACCCTTCTGGACTCTACGGGATTGATAATCCGTGGGGCTCGCCCTCCGAATGGTGGTGCTGGCAAGTGGGGCTGGACTGTCCCTACAACCCCCCCAACGATCCGGGGCCCGATCTAAGCGGCATCTGGGACGAGATAAAGGAAGGCGCGTGCAATCTAAGGCCAGGATGCATCGTCACGTACGTGGTCACGATGCCGTCGATAACGGGCGAGTACGGCGACCTGACAGTCGACATGTCCAAGGCAGCGAGGGAATCGTTCGAGGCGCGGTCTTGGTCGGTAGAGGAATTCTATCGAGTGAAGCGATTTGGACAACATTTCACGGATCGTTACGGTCGAGATGTGTGGCTGGTTCAAGACGCTAAGGGCAACTACCAATGGATAGCTCAAGCTAAGAAGGGCGGAAAGGTCTGGAGTCTCCGAAAGGGGCAGGATGACGTGGCGCTAGCGCAAGCGCAAAAGGAGTTCCGTTGGAAGGAGACGCCAAACCCATGGAAAGGACCGCCGTGAAACGGGACCGCCGAGGACGAAGCTCCGTTCGGTTCGGACTGACTGCGACTCACGCCGAGCGGCCGGTCGACGACGTGGTGGCGTTGCTGGGCCCCGCGGACTTGGGCGTGAGTCGGGGCGAACGGCATTCGGATGGCTCCGTTGTGCGAGAGTCGATTTGGATTTCAAGCCGAATCGAGCTGGAAACGTCGGCTCTGGCTGTCTCGTTGATGGAGTGGCTAGTCGGGAACGCCATTGCCATTCGACGGCTCATCGCCGAGGGATGGCATCTGACGTTAGGTATTGTCGTTATTGCCGTGGACCCCATCACGTCGTTGGCTTTAGGTACCGATTTGCTGCCGGCGCTGAGCGATTTCGACGGGCTCGCGGTTGAAATCGATGTCTTACCGAAGCCGCGAATTCTCGACGAATCGGCACCGTGAACGCGCTCTTGATGAGCGCGGCAACGAACAGCTACGACAACGCGAACCGCTTGATGGGCATCACGCACGTCAAGGGCGGGAGCACAACGGTGGCCTCGGTCAGCTACACGCTGGACGACGTGGGCAACCGCACCCAGCGGGTGGACCAGGCGGGCACGCACAGCTACAGCTACGACGACCTCTACCGGTTGACCTCGGTCACCTACCCGGGGCCGGCGACGACGAGCTACGCCTTCGACGCCTTCGGCAACCGCAGCTCGATGACCGTCGGCGCGGCGACGACGAGCTACAGCTACGACGACGCGGACCGGCTGACGGCGGTGACGCCGCCCTCGCCCGCTTCGGCGATCAACTACACCTGGGACGACAACGGCGACCTGACCGCAAGAGGCTCGGACTCCTTCTCGTGGGACTACGAGGACCGGATGGTCTCGGCGACGGGGGGCAAGGTGTCGGGTATCAGATATCCGGGGACGGAAGGAGGCGGTTTAGAACTCGCGGGATTCGGCGAGGCGCTGTCCGAGGACGCGGTAGACACCGGGGTGAAAGGCCATGCCAACATGGGTGCAGTTGACTTCGTGGTTCAGCAAGGCGTCTTCCTCGGCGCAGGATTCCCATTCGACCACGCCGTCGTAGCGCGAGTAGATGGCGTAGTGGGCGACTTCGTACTTGCCGGGGGCGAGCATGTTGCGGACGAAATCGCAGGTGCAGTGACCGCTGAAGCAGGACGGCTTGATATTGCGGCCGACGTTTGCCTGGCGGCCGCGGCGCAATGATTCGGTCGCCGCGATGAGCACCGGATGGGCGCGGACCGCGTCTCTGAAGGGCGAGCCCATTGAGATGACGAGCTTCACGTATTCCGGGTTATCGAGGGCCACGCTGCGGGCGAGCATGCCGCCAAGGCTGTGGCCGATGACGCGCACGCGCTGGCCGCTCTCGTTGTAGGCGCGCCGCACGGTATCGAGGAGGAGGCCGGCGACGTGGTTCGGGCAATCGGCGTTGCGGCCGATGTTGGAGAAATACGGGCGGTAGCCGATGCGCGCGAGCCAGCCGTGGAGTTCGACGAGGGAGACATCGCTGGCGAGGAACCCCGGCACGACGACGACGGGCTCGCCGTTGCCGTGCGGTACGCCGCAGCCGTAGTAGACGGGGGAGGAACGAAGCGCGAGCCAATCGAAGCCAGCGAGGCTTTCACGCCAGATCGGCGTGTTGCTGGGTTGCAGCGACGGGTCCTCGGCGAACGGGTCGCCGTAGGCCGCGAAGGAACGTGGGGCGCTGGTCACGGCCGTTCCTTTCTGTCTGCAACCATCTGCTGCGCGCAGGATTGTTAAGGCCGCACGCTACAGGCGGATCGTACCAGCCGCAAGGTCATTGCGGCCGTACATGGCTATAATCGGGTCGTTCTATTCCATTCCAAATAGGGCGAGCGCTAATTGCCGCTGGAGGGTTCCACCGGATGACGAGTCCCGCGCTCCGACGGCGAATGACCTCGATGGATGCGAGCTTCCTCTACTTCGAAAAGCCCCACCTCCCGCTGCACATCGGCAGCACGGCGATCCTTGATGGCGAGCTTTCGATGGAGGCGCTGGTTTCGCATATGGAATCGCGCATCCACCGCATCCCGCGCTACCGCGAGCTTGCCGTGTTCGACCCGCTGAACCTCGCCCACCCGCGCTGGGAGGATGACCCGAACTTCGACGTGAAGCGTCACATTACGGAGGTCGTGATGCCGACCGGGAGCAGTTACCGCGACCTGCTCCAGGCGATCGCAAATGAGCACGCACGGATGCTTCCCCGCGACCGCCCCCTCTGGCGCATGGTGCTGTTCCAGGGTCTGCCGGGCGGGCGGAGCGCGGCCTGTACGCTCGTCCACCACTGCATGGTCGATGGTGTTTCGGGCATGGAACTGCTGGCGGCGATCACAGACCTGGAACGTGACGTAGAGCCGGAGGGGCCGGAGCCGTACACGCCGGAACCGGCAGCGGGTCTCTTCGAGCGGCTTTCAGATGCCTGGCGCGACAACCTGGAGACGGCCGCGAACGCCTCCGCCGAAGCGTTGCGCTGGGCGCTTGACCCACAGCAGCAGGCGAAGGATGCGCAGGCGGTGATGAGCGCCCTCGTCTCCGCCGGCCCTTCGATGATGCGCCCGGCGCCGGTCACGCATTTCAACCGGCCGGTCTCGGGCGAGCGCAACTACGTCGTGCTTGCCACGCCGTTCGGCGAGATTCGAGGCGTCCGTGGGGTACTGGGCGGCACCATCAACGATGTCGTCCTGACCACGCTCAGCGGCGGCCTTGGCCGCTATCTGCGCGGCCACGGGACCGCCACCGCCGGCGTCGAACTGCGGGCCATGGTGCCGGTCAACGTTCGCAACGAAGCGGACAAAACGGCGCTGGGAAACCAGGTCTCGATGCTGATCGCACCGCTCCCGGTGGGCGTCGAGGATGTGGTCGAGCGGCACAACGCGGTGATGGGCGGCATGGGCAAGCTGAAGGATGCGAACCAGGCGGGTGGTTTCGCATTGCTCACGCGGCTGGCCGACCGGGTGCCACCGCAGGCGCAGGCGCTCGCTGGATTCTTCGCGCCGCAGGGCCAGACGTTGTTCAACCTGGTCTGCACGAACGTGCCTGGCCCCCAAATCCCGCTCTACATGGCGGGCCACAAGGTGGAAGAGTTGTGGCCGCTGGTGCCGCTGAGCATGGGCCTCGGGATGAACGTTTGCCTGGCAAGTTACAGCGGGGTGCTCTACTGGGGCGTCTGCGGGGACCCGAAACTCGTGCCAGATATCGCGAAGTTCGGCGAGGCGCTGAAGGATTCGTTCGAAGAGCTGAAGGCGGCGGCGATAGCAACGGCGGGCGCTGCCTGATCGCTGCTAAGCGTCGATCGTGTCCGTCAGGCCTTCAAGGTCGTAGGCCATGACGAGCAGGTCGCGCGTGCGGCCATTGCTATCCATCACCCAATCGGTAAGGAGCGCTTCGGGCTTGAAGCCGAGGCGTTCGAACGTGGCGCGGGCGCCGGCCTGGTCGAGGGTCATCTGGGCGGTGAGCTTCCGCAGCCCGACGCTGCGCGCGACCGCGTAGATCTCGCTCGCCAGCGCGCGGCCGACGCCGCTTCCACGATGGGTGGTGGCGGTGAGGAGGCGGATCTCACCCAGGTGGCGCATCCACGTCGCGCGGTTCAGGTTCAGATTGGCGTAGCCCGCCAGTGTTTCGCCATCCATCGCGAGCACCGTTATCGCTTCGCCCGCTTCGATTTCGTTCGCCCAGTCCTTGACTGCCGCTTTGTCGGTGATGTTTCGCCGAAGGAAGAGGAGGTCGTTGCCCGGCAGGGCCTTTGCGAACTTGTGGACCAGGTCCACGTCGGCCGATGTCATCAGGCGGAGGTCCACCTTCGCGCCGCCCTTTAGCGCGACGCCGCGCGGGTAGCGGCTCGCGATGTCGTTCGTTTGCTTTTTCGAACGGGCGGCTGCGGCCATGGGACACCTCCGGCAGAGCGCGCAGAATACCCTCGTCTTCGAGCAACGAACAGAGCGTTACCTCGGCGTGGGGTCCGCGTTATCGTGGCGAGATGGACGAAGTGGCGCTGATTGAATCGGCGCGAAGCGACCCCGACGCGTTCGCGCGCCTGTACGACCTGACGCAGCCGTCGGTTTACCGTTTTGCGCTAGCGCTTTCGGCGAGCCACGACCGGGCCGAGGAGTTGACCGCGGAAGCCTACCGTCGCGCTCTCGTCCACCTGCCCAAGTACGAACACCGGGGACGGCCGTTCGCCGCCTGGCTCTGCACGATCGTTCGCAACCTGGCGCGCGACCATGGGCGGCGCAAAGGCCGCGAGACGCCGCTGCTGGATCACGATTGCGCTATTGACACCTGGCCAGGCGAGGACCTGGTGCGGGGCGAACGCGCGACCGTCGTGCGCAAGGCGCTGACGCGGCTCGCTCCCGTGCAGCGACGAGTCGTGGTGCTGCGCTTCGGGCACGAGAAATCGTGCAAGGAGATCGGCGAGGAGTTAGGCAAGAGCGAAGCGGCGGTGAAGCAGCTGACGTACCGGGCGGTGGGGCGCTTGCGGGAAATCCTGGAGGCAGATGGCTATGAACACGAAGCGTGACTTCGAACTGGAGGACGCTCCGCCCGACGAAGTGCGGCGCCTGCTCGGCGGAGAGGCGGACCCGGCGTTCGCCGCAGACCTGCGGGCGGATTTGCGCGGCGCCCACGCGAGGGCGACGCACAACCTGCACTGGTTCGATATGGCGCTGCCGATCGGGAAGATCCGGCTCGTGCACGACGGTGACCTCGTCCACCTGGTGACAAACGACCTCGGCGCGTTCGAAGAACTGGCCGACCGGGTCATTGGCTACGAACCTTCGTACGGCGAATCGGCCAAAGTGGTGCGCGCGGCGGAGAGCGTGTTCG
>JBGOVF010000444.1:0-3009 GCA_041477975.1 Tepidiformaceae bacterium | reverse complement strand
GAGTTCGGCCTGAAGCGCAACTCTCAGTGCCTCGATAACCCCGCTTAGCTCCACGGTAACCACGTCCCAAACGAGGTCCAGGTCAACCCGGTCGTACGCGTGTATCAGCCGATTCCGCATTCCGACAACGTCCCTCCACGGAACCTCGGGGTAGTCCCCCCGGACGTCCCGCTGGGACGCGTGTGGCCGCTTCCCCAAAGACTTCGAGTAGGCGGACGAGCGCGAGGCCGAACTCGTTCCACTGGTCAAGTTCGGCTCGCGAGCGTCCCCTGGCGAGCACCGTTGCATGCGTGGCGTAGCGGATCATGTCTTCGAGAGCAGTCGTTACTTTAGGCCGCGACATAGATCGGTTCGGCTTGAGCCATCACGTCGCCAACGAACCGTTCGCTGATCCACTTGCTCGTGAGGAAGTCAACCGGTCTGCCGAGAATGTCTGACAGCTCGTCGCCCATTCCGAAGAAGCGAAGCCCCGGCGTGGCACCGTCTTCGAACTCCACCAGCACATCGATGTCGCTCTCCGGCCCAAAGTCATCGCGCAAAATCGAACCGAAGAGCGACAGTTTGCGGATGCGGTTACGCCGGCAGAAGGCTGCAATCGCGTCCGTCGGGATGTCGATGGGGTAGGAATGGCGCGACATTTCTGCTCCAGTATCGCACGGGTGCGGAACGCCCGGACACCGTCGAACGCGGCCCCGACCCCGGCCGCGCCTGCCGTCGATGCGCCCCAGTAACCGTGCGGCGCTGATGGAGTGGCGAAACGGGGCCGCCACGCCGGCGTTCCCTGATGAGACCCGTCCCGAGCGTCGATTGCACTGGTGTGAGCGCCGAACACAGTCTGCGGCTCCAACCGCCGCTCCCGGGCGCGGTCGCCGACTTCCGGACAACGACGCCAGAAGCCTGGCTCTCCCAGGGGCACGAGCCACTGAGCGTGCGCGAGGCAGCCGGCCGGGTCGGCGTGTCCGAAACGACCATGCGCCGGCGGCTGCGGGAGCGCACGCCCAGGACCGGCGCCACGACGACGCTCACGGAGGCGCGCGGAATGCGCTTCACCGCACGACGGAGCGATGCGCGCCACGGCCGGCGATGGACCGTTTACCTGCTTGGCCCGGCCGTTGGCTCAGCCCATGGCGGGCCAGGGAGCGTCGCGGAGCTGCGCTCGCGCATGGTCGCCGATGAGACGGCGTCGCACGACGGCCACCGCTGGTGGCGATTCGCACGATAAGCCGGGCTGTTGCTCAGCCGCGGGGAACGCGGCGCAGGGCGATCAGTTCGAGCACACCCAGGGCAAGGAACACATCGGAGGCGGAGCCGAGAAGCGCCCGGCCGGGCGGGTCAAACGAGCCCCAGAGCAACGTCATGAGTGCCCAGCCCGCTACCCCGCCAGCGACGTTCGCAATCGCGATGCCACGCGCAACGGTGGCTGCCGGACGACGCACGCGGGCGATATAGCCCACGCCCAACGCGGCGGCGAGGAAGACCGCGGCCAGGACGTAAGCCACGAAGGTCTCTATCCCGAGCCAGCGGCTCATGGCGCCCGCCGCCCCGGCGAGGAGCAGCGCGCAAATTAGCTCGAACGACGCATCGAGGATCAGCAGCGGGCGGAGCGGGAGGTAGCGGCGGGGCTTCGGGCCGGCGTCGAGCATGTGTCCAGTGTAGCGCGCATGTCGCGGGCTCAACGTCACGCGGGCGTTCGGCCCGGGCCGTGCAACTCCCAGAACGTGTCCGATACTTCCGGGACTTTTTCCGCGAGCGCGGCGTCGATGCGCCCCAGCAGCCCTTCGACCCCTGCGGTATCCAGGTCGCGCCGCACCTCGAGTTCGCCCGTGACCAGCACGCTGTGAGCCCCCAATTGCATGGTCAACAGACGAACAACCCGGCTCACCTCCGGGAACGCCGACACCGTGGCGTGGATGTGCGCCCGCGTTTCGGGCCCGGCGGCGGCCCCGAGGAGCAGGCTCCGTGATTGCGCTCCGAGCATGTAGGCAACGCCCACGAGCACCGCGCCGATGCAGATCGAGGCAATCCCGTCCCACCGCTCGTTGCCAGTGAGCTCTGAGAGCCCGAGGCCGAGCGAGGCGAGCGTGAGCCCGACCAGTGCGGCACTGTCCTCCCAGAAGACCGTCTTCACCGTCAGGTCCGGAGATTCGCGGATGAAGCGCGGCAGCGTCCAGCCCTTGCGGCGCGCCCCCGCGATCAGGCTGCGGACGGCGACCACGAAGGAGACAGACTCGAACACGATCGCCATCCCCAGCACGCCGAAGGCGATGCCGAGTTCGGCCCCGCTGCGCTCGTGGCTGTCCGACTGGACGACCGTGCGGATCCCTTCGTAGAGCGAGAAAGTGGCCCCGGCCACGAAGATGAAGATGGCCGCCAGAAACGACCAGAAGAAGCCTTCCTTCCCGTAGCCGTGCGGGTGCGCGTCATCCGCCGTGGCCTTCGAAAGGTTGATGCCGATCAGCAGGAACACCTGGTTCACCGTATCGGCGATGGAATGGCCCGCCTCCGCCAGGAGCGAAGCGCTTTGCGTGAGCAGCCCCGCCACCAGCTTGCCAACGGCGATCGCGAAGTTCGCGCCCATCGCGGCGAGGACAGCCCCCTTGCTCTCTTCGGTCACCCGCGAATGGTACGCGAGGCGTCGGGTATCGGGCGTCCGCTTTCCGGAGACGGCGGACCCGCGCCTTTCCATATACTGCTGCGCATGGCAGGCGCCGGGCAGACCTATGACGCAATTGTGGTTGGCGTGGGGGGCATGGGCAGCGCGACGCTCTACGAGCTCGCCCGGCGCGGGGTGCGCGCGCTCGGCATCGAGCAGTTTCGCCCCGGCCACGACCGCGGCTCTTCGCACGGCGAAACGCGCATCATCCGCATGGCCTACTACGAAGACCTCGCCTACGTGCCGCTGCTTCAGCGGGCGTTCACCAACTGGCGCGCGCTGGAGGTACTGACGGGCGAACGCCTGCTCACGGTCACTGGCTCGATCGATGCCGGCCCGCCGGAGAGCCAGGTTTT
>JBGOVF010000474.1:0-2892 GCA_041477975.1 Tepidiformaceae bacterium | reverse complement strand
GCAGCAGCGACCAGCGTGCGGCTCGTCGACTTCGTGGCGACGAAGTTCTGCGCCGAATGCCCGCTCGGTTACGCACCCACGCGCTTCACCCGGATCCACGGCGCGATGGAAAGTCAGCGCCGCGTCCGCGTCTACAGCTGCCGCCGCCTGCCCGAGCCCTCGCGAAGCCCGACGGCCATTTCCTGAATCCGGCCCGTCAGTCCTTTCCCAGGAACATTTCGATGAGGTCGATCGGGATCGGGAAGACGATCGTGCTGTTCTTCTCGGTCGCTATCTCCGCCAGCGTCTGGAGGTAGCGCAGCTGGAGCGTGATCGGCTCGGTGGCCATCACGGCGGCCGCGTCCTTCAGCCGTTCGCTGGCCTGGAACTCGCCGTCGGCGGCGATCACCTTTGCGCGCCGCTCTCGTTCGGCCTCGGCCTGGCGGGCCATGGCGCGTTGCATGGTCTGGGGCAATTCGACGTCTTTGATCTCGACGACGCTCACCTTCACGCCCCACGGCTCGGTCTGCTCATCGATGATGACCTGCAGGCGCTGGTTGATGCGCTCCCGCTCGCCAAGCAGTTCGTCGAGGTCCGATTGGCCGAGGACCGACCGCAGCGTGGTCTGGGCGATCTGTGAGGTGGCGCGGAAGTAGTCGGCCACCCGCACCACGGCACTGTTGGGATCGACGATGCGGAAGTAGATGACCGCATTCACCTTCACGGTGACGTTGTCGCGGGTGATCGCTTCCTGGCCGGGGACGTCGTGGGTGACGGTGCGAAGGTCAATCTTGACCATGCGGTCGGCGAACGGGAGAAGGATGAACATCCCGGGACCCTTCGCGCCCTGCAAGCGGCCGAGGCGGAAGATGACGCCGCGTTCGTATTCGGCCACCACCTTGATGAAGAACGGGAAGGTGAAGATGAGAAAGAAGCCGCTAACGCCCAGGAGGAACGCCCGCGCAATGCGCGAGCCCATCCCGCTTGGGGGCTCGGGGGCGGGTCCATCCGTTGGCGTCGAGGTCGGAGTGGCGGTCATGTTGGGTCCTCCTTGCGGACTCTGAGGTGGAAGCCTTCGACCGCCGTCACGCGGACCTGCTCCCCTTCGTCGGCGGAACCGCTATCGATCGTGGCGAACCAGCGTTCGCCCTTGATGAATACGAACCCCTCTGGCGTGAGTGGCGAGCGTACCACGGCGGTCTGCCCGACCAGCGCCTTGATTCCAATTGGTCCGATGCTCTGCCGGCGCGCGTGGATGACCGCAAACAGGAACGAGCTGAACAGCGCCGCGAAGCCGCCCAGCAGCACGGCCGCGAGCAGCTTCGAAGGCTGCGCGGCGGCAGGCGTGTTCCTGAAGGTGACGATCCCGCCCAGGATGAGCGCCACGACGCCGCCCGCGGCGAGGAAGCCCGACGGGAACGCGATTTCGATGGCAAAGAAGAGCAATGCCAGCCCGATCAGCACGAGGCCGACGGTGTGGATGGGGAGCGTGCCGAAGCCGATGAAGCCCAGTGCAATCGCGATCGCCCCGGCCACTCCGGGGAACACGAGACCCGGGTTCGCGAGTTCGAAGATCAGCCCGAAGAAGCCGAGCGTGATCAGAAGCGAGGCCACGGTCGGGTCCGCGATGAACTCGAGGAAGCGCTCCCAGGGCGTCATGTTCGTCTCGACGATGGGCGCGGCGGTCAGGCCTTCGAACTTCGCGGGCTGCCCGGCGCCGGTCTTCGTGTCCGTGCCGTCGAGCTTCGCGAGCAGAGCCTCGCGGCTGTCGGCCACGAAGTCGACAACGTGGAGGTCAACGGCCTGCGACTGGTTGGCCGAGACGGCGTCGCGCACCGCCTGTTCGGCCCAATCGGCGTTGCGCCCGCGCAACTCGGCGATACCGCGGATGAACGAGACAGCGTCGTTCTCGATCTTCTTGCCAAGCGTCCCGCCGATATCGCTGCCATCGGAGTTGATCGCGGAGGCCGCGCCGATCGACGTGTTCGGCGCCATCACGGCGACATTCGCGGACATGGTGATGAACGTGCCTGCGCTGGCGGCCCGGCCGCCCGCGGGCGAGACGTAAACCACGACGGGCACTTTTGCGCGCTCGATCCGCTGGACGATCTTGCGCATCGACGTATCGAGCCCGCCGGGGGTATCGAGCTCGATGATTACGACCTTGCCGTTGTTGTCCTCGGCGCGAGAGATGCCGCGGTCGATGTACTGCTCCATCACCGGGCCGACTTCACTGTCGGTCTTGAGCACGTGGACGGCGCCATCGGGCGAGTCGCCTTCGCAGGCCCCGGCGAGCACGCCGAGAACGAGGGGCACGAGCCAGAGTAAGGTCCGCCGCCGGATGCGAGGCATCGAAGGGAAGTATAGGCGTCTCGGCCGCTGGCCATTGGCCGTTGGCCGTTGGCGGGCACACGCGGACCGGACGCCCGGGCGGGCATTATAGTTCGGGCACGGACCGGAGCAGCCCAATGACCGAAGAAGCCCCACTCGTCCTGGAGGAGCGCGACGGCGCCGTCCTCGTCCTCACGCTCAACCGCCCCGAACGGCACCATGCCCTGAGCCACGCGCTCTCCGTGGCGCTCGATGGGGCGCTCGCTCGGGGAGAAGCGGACCCCGAGGTGCGCTGCATCGTCCTCACCGGGAGCGGCACGAAGGCCTTCTGCGCGGGCGGCGACATGCGCGAGATGAGTGGCATGGAGGCGCCCGCGGAGCGGCAGCGCGGCGTCAGCGCATTCGCGCGGCTCGATGGCACGCATCTTCCGACCATCGCCGCGATAAACGGCTACTGCTATGGCGGGGGCGCGCGCCTGGCGGTCGCCTGCGACATCCGCCTCGCTTCCACGACGGCGACGTTCCGCCTGCCGGGCGCCGAATACGGCCTGGTGGTGGCCGCCGCGCAGTTGCCCAGGCTTG
>JBGOVF010000380.1:0-3403 GCA_041477975.1 Tepidiformaceae bacterium | reverse complement strand
CTTGCACTCGATTGAGTCGGCTCGTTGAGGAGTGGGGCTTGAGAGGGCCAAGATTCGGCGATAGCAGCGACGTCGCCGTCCCGAGCGAAGCCGTGGGGCAGTTCCTCGGCCACGGGCGCCGGCAGCAGCGCTGCCGGGGGTGCATGTTCGGCGCGCATTCAGGCCCAAAACTCACGACGCCTCGCCCGCATTAAGATGATGGCGTTTCCAATGTCAATCTCACGAAACACTGGACGGTAAGGCAATGGACGTCAGCCGCGAGACCCTCCTCGACCTCCATCACCGCATGGTGCGGATCCGCACGTTCGAAGAACAGGCCGGAAAACTCCAGGAATCGGGGAAGATCCCCGGGGCCTTGCACCTGTACGTGGGCGAAGAGGCGGTGGCTTCCGGAGTGATGGCGCACCTTTCGAACGAAGACCAGATCACCAGCACGCACCGCGGCCACGGCCACCTCGTCGCCAAGGGCGGCGATTTCAAGAAGATGTATGCCGAACTTTACGGGCGCGCGACCGGCTACTGTCACGGCAAGGGTGGAAGCATGCACATTTCCGACCTGGACCTGGGAATGCTCGGCGCGAACGGCATTGTCGGGGCCGGGCCACCGATCGCGATCGGCGCGGCGTTTTCGAACAAGTACCGCCACACGCAGAACGTAACGTGTTGCTTCTTCGGAGACGGCGCCAGCAACGAAGGAACCTTCCATGAGGCGGCCAACATGGCCGCGCTCTACCGCCTGCCTGTCGTGTTTGTCTGCGAAAACAACGGCTTCGGCGAATTTACCAGCCAGGAGCGCCACCAGGCGATCCACGACATCGCCGAGCGCGCCAGCGGCTACGGAATGCCTGGCGTGGTGGTGGACGGGATGGACGTGATGGCAGTGTACGAAGCAGCAGGCGAGGCCATCGCGCGTGCTCGCCGGGGCGAGGGCCCCACGCTGCTGGAATGCAAGACATACCGCTTCTATGACCACGTTGGCGTACGTGGCATGGGCGTGGTCTACCGTGACGATTCCGAGGTGGTCGAATGGCGCAAACGGGACCCGCTGCCTATGTTCGAGGCGCGCCTCGCTGAGACGGGCGTGCTTTCCCCCGAGGAGGCCCTCGACGTGCACGCGCGCGTGCTAACGGAAGTGCAAGAGGCCATCGCCTTCGCCGAATCGAGCCCGTACCCGCCCGACGAAGCGCTCCTCCAGGACGTCTACACCGTGGCCGCAGGCTGAGGCAGAGAGGAAAGAGATGACAACCGTGGAAGCGCCCGCGAAACGCGAACTCGCCTACGTCCAGGCCATCAACGAGGCACTCACACAACTCATGCGCTCTGACTCCACTGTGTTCCTCGCGGGAGAGGACGTGGCGCTCTATGGGGGGGTGTTCGGCACGAGCAGGGGCTTGCTGAAAGAGTTCGGGCCCGAGCGGGTGGTCGATACGCCGATCGCCGAGTCCGGACTGATGGGGCTCGGGTTGGGCGCTGCTGCCACCGGCCTTCGGCCCATCATCGAAATCATGTTCATGGACTTCATGGGCGTCTGCATGGACGAAGTCGTCAACCAGGTTGCCAAGATGAAGTACATGTTCGGCGGCAAGGCAACGCTGCCGTTGACGATCCAGACCATGGCGGGCGGCGGTGCTTCGATGGCCGCGCAGCACAGCCAGAGTCTTGAGGCCTGGTTTTGCCACGTACCCGGTCTCAAGGTCGTGATGCCTTCCGGGCCCTACGAGGCGAAGGGCCTGATGGTCTCGGCCGTGCAGGATGACAATCCGGTAATGGTCGTGAACGTAAAGACCATCCTTGGCATGCGCGCCCCTGTACCAGAAGAGATGTACAGCATCCCACTGGGGAAGGCGCACGTGGTGCGGCCGGGTACCAATTTCACCATCGTCGCGACTGGCCGGATGGTGGGCGAAAGCCTTGCAGCCGCGGATGAGCTCGCCGGGGACGGCCTGGACGTGGAGGTGATCGACCCACGGACCCTCCAGCCGTTCGACACCGAAACCGTCGTGAACTCCGTCAAGAAGACGCATCGCGCGCTCGTCGCGCACGAAGCGGTTCGTTTCGGCGGGATCGGCGCCGAGTACGCGGCGCAGATCCAGGAGCAAGCGTTCGACTACCTGGACGCACCCGTTGGCCGAGTGGGCGCGCCGTTCGCGCCCGTGCCGTTCAGCCCGCCGCTGGAAAAGCTGTACATCCCCAACGCCGCCCGGATCGTGGCGGAGGTGCGGAGCCTGCTCGGCAAGGCGGGCTGAATGCGGGTGAAAGGACTCATCGGGATCATCGCCAACCCGGCGTCCGGAAAGGACATCCGGCGGCTGGTTTCAGCCGCGTCCGTCTTCGACAACCAGGAGAAGCGCAACATCGTCCGCCGCGTCGTGCTGGGCGCGCTCGCGGCTGGCGCGGACCAGTTCTGCTACCTTCCCGACACCCACCGCATCGCCGAAAGCGCGTTCGAGGGCCTCGACGGCCGAGCACGCTTCGAACCGGTCGATAGCCCGGAAACGGGGAGCGCGCTCGACACCACCCGGGCGGCAACGCGCATGCGTGAGCGAGACTGCGGAGCCGTGATCACCCTCGGCGGCGATGGCACGAACCGGGCCGCGGCGTTGGGCTGGCGCGACCTACCCCTGGTCGCAGTGTCCACCGGGACGAACAACGTGTTCCCGCGGATGATTGAAGGGACGCTGGCAGGAGCAGCCGGTGGGCTCGTCGCGACGGGACGGCTCTCGCTTCGGCAGGTCGCCCGGCAGGCGAAAACGCTTCGCGTAAGCATCGACGGCGAACCGGACGACCTGGCGCTGATCGACGTGGCCTTGCTCGATGAAGTCTTCACCGGCGCAAAGGCCATGTGGGATCCCGCGCGCCTGCGGACGATCGTCCTGGCGCGGGCGGAACCCGACTCGGTCGGCTTGTCCGCGCTCGGCGGACTGCTGCATCCGGTCTCCGATGCGATGGACGGCGGCCTCGTCGTGAGCATTGGCGCGGACGGCGGAACCGTAACGGCGCCGATCGCGCCAGGCCTGTACGCCGACGTGCCGGTGAGCAGCCATCGGCCCCTGGCGGAGGGCGAAACCGTTGTCCTCGAAGGGCCGGGGATGCTCGCTCTCGACGGCGAGCGCGAACGCCGGCTGAAGCCGGGACAGACCGCCTCGGTCCGTGTCGTTCGCGATGGACCGTGGGTCATAGACGTCCACAAGACGCTGGCGGCGGCGGCCTGCGCGGGCCTCTACCGCCGCGGTTTCCCGGGGAGTTCGCATGGCGACTGAAGTGCTGATCCCGAAGCTGGGCATGACGATGACCGAGGGCACGGTCGCCGAGTGGCGCGTGGCCAACGGCGGCGAGGTGAAGGCCGGCGAAATCATCTACAAACTGGAGACGGAGAAGATCGAGTTTGAGGTGGAAGCGGAGG
>JBGOVF010000487.1:0-2826 GCA_041477975.1 Tepidiformaceae bacterium | reverse complement strand
CGGTGAAATAGGGCGCGTTCGGCGGCCAGATGCCGTCACGGAACTCGACGATGAGCTGGATGTAGCGTTCGCGCCCCATGTCCAGCAGCTCCTGGCGCGCCTCCGCGCTGGCGTTGAGCAGCGGCGCGAACGGCCCCGCGCCGTTGTTCATCACGAACAGGGGGTTCTCCTGCGCCGCCTTGACCACGGCCTCGATCCCTTCGGCGCGAGCCAGGCGCATGGTCTCGTGGAACATCGCGTAGAAGGTGTCGACGGTGTTCGTTTTGTCCAGGCCGACCGGGTCCTGGCAAACGGCGGCGGTGATCCGGCCGTTGGCGTTGTCGATCAGCCGCCAGATGTGGGCGCACCCGATGCAACCGCCCATAACGTGAGCGCGCTGGATGCCGAGGTCATCGAGCACGGCCAGCTGGTCGGCGCTGCAGGTGTCGTAGCTGAACGGGCGCATGGGCGCGAGGCTCTGCCCGGCGTGGCGCTGGTCCATGGCGATGACCTGGAACGAGGAGGCGAAGCGCTCAATCGGGTTGATGGTGCTGCGCTGCCAGAACTCGACTTGACTGCTGACGCCTCCCGGCGCGATGAGGAGCAGCGGGTAGCCGGAGCCGTAGGTTTCGTAGCGGATGGTGGCGCCGTCAGGCCGGGTGATCTTGGGCATGCGGGGATTATAGGGAAGAGCGGCCAGGCGGCACGCCAACGGGATCGTGGGGGCGTAAAGTGCCGCCATGCCGACGGACCTGTGCATCCGCGACTTCGAACCGCGCGACCTCGAGGCCGTCCAGGCGCTCAACATGCACGCGACCGAGCCGGATGCAGATATCGCCGCGAGTCTTTGGCACTACCCGGACCTCCTGGATATCCCTGCCAGCTTTCAGAGAGACGGGGCGTTCCTTGTCGGCACCGTTCGAGACGAACTCGTCGCCATGGGTTCGATCCATCCCGGCGAGGACCGCGCATTCGAAGTGAACTACATCCGCGTGGCCATCCCCTACCACCGCCACGGCTTCGGGCGAGCGCTCATGTTCGCCCTGGAGGAGCGGGCGATGGGCCTCGGAGCCACCGCGACGTTCCTGGATACGACGCCGCAACAGGTCCCGGCCCAACGGCTGTACGAATCGATCGGCTACCAGGAGTCCCACCGGTCGGTGGTGCACAACATCGACGGCGCCCGGTTCGATGTCATCCACTACCGCAAGGAACTTCCGGGCAAGAACTGATCGGGTATCGCCACGAGCCACGATGCGCTTGCGACGAGGTGTAAAGTGGCCGAAAACGCCCGGGATGGAGGGAACCGCAAAATGGCCGCACCCGTACTCGAACGCGAACAGCTCACGCTCCAGAACCTGGACATCACCGATACAGACCTCTACGTGCAGCGGGGCTACCCGTGGAAGGAGTGGGACCTGCTCCGCCGCGAGGCACCGGTCTATTGGTATGAGCGTCCGGGATTCGAACCGTTCTGGGCGATCACGAAGTACGCCGACATCCAGCACATTTCGAAGAACCCGCAAACGTTTTCGAACGGCCAGCGGCTGCGCCTGGCGCACCCGATGCCGGGCGACTGGGAGAACTGGAGGCGGCACGAGGCCGAGAACCGCTACCGCACCCCACCCGATGAGGCGCATGACCTGGTCTTCATGGACCCGCCGGAGCACCGCCGGTACCGTTCGATCGTCAGCTCGCGCTTCACGCCGCGAGCGATGACGATGCTCGAATCGCACCTCGACGAGATGACCGCGGCCTACGTCGGCGACTTCGCCAACAGGCTCGTCGAACGGCTGGCGCAGGGCGAGGAGTGCGACTTCGTGCACGATTGCGCAGCGAAGTTGCCAGTCGCCGCCATCTGCGAAATGGCCGACATCCCGCGCGAGGACTGGAATCGCGTCTTCCAGTGGACCGAGGTGCTGGTTGGGTCGCAGGACCCGGAGTACCAGCGCCCGGGTGAAAACGCGCGCGACGCCGCCCGCCGCAACATCAACGAGTGGTTCGACTACATGGAGCGGCTGGTCGCCGAGCGCACCGCCAAAGGCCTGCCCGGCAAAGACCTCCTGACGATGCTGCTGAAGGCGAAGATCGACGGCGCGCCGCTGACACCGCGCGAGGTGATGTCGTACATTATCCTGTTGCTCGCGGCCGGCAACGAAACGACGCGCAACTCCACCACGGGCGGCGTGCACGCCCTGCTCGAGCACCCGGCGGAGCTGCAGAAGCTGGTCGCGAACCCGGCGCTCGTCGAATCGGCCGTCGAGGAGATCCTGCGCTGGACCTCGGTGGTTATCCAGTTCACGCGGACGGCCACCGAGGACACGGAAATCCGCGGCCAGAAGATCCGCAAAGGGCAGACGGTCGGCATGTGGTATCCCTCGGCGAACCGCGACGAGGACGTGTTCCCGGACGCCTATACGTTCAACATCGAACGCGACCCGAACGAGCACTTCGCCTTCGGCGGCTATGGCGAGCACTTCTGCCTGGGCGCCAACCTGGCGCGCTGGGAGATGCGTTCGCTGCTCAAGGCGCTCATCCCGATCCTCCCGCGCATGGAGGTCACGGCGGAGCCGCAACGGCTCGCGGGTCAACTGCACGTCGGCGGAATCAAGCGGCTAATGGTGCGAGCGACGTGATTTTGGATTGGGGATTTCTGTGGGTGGCCACGTTCCCGAACCCGGCGGGCAACCTGATGGGCGTCTGGCAGGCCGGGGCGAGGTGAGCGAAGGCAAGGCCGCGCCTCAGTACATTTTCGACAACGCGGCGGCGGAAACTACGAGCCGCTTTGGGGCGCTGGAAGAGCTGTACGACGCGGCGAGCCGACGGCAGCTGGAGCCGTTCGTCGTG
>JBGOVF010000433.1:0-3079 GCA_041477975.1 Tepidiformaceae bacterium | reverse complement strand
GGGTCGAGCCATAGTTCAGATCGATATGGTTGTGTTCGCCGGTGAATATGGAGACGTAACGAACACGAGCCCTCATTCGATAACGACGAGGCTTGCGCCTTCGGCGACGCGGTCGCCTTCCTTCACGAGCACTTCCTTCACCACGCCATCAGCCGGGGCTTTGATTTCGTTCTCCATCTTCATTGCTTCGAGGATGAGGAGGACCTCACCGCGGGCCACGGCCTGGCGAGGCTTGACGGCCACGCGGACGACGCGGCCGGCAATCTGGGCCGTGACCGCGCCCTTCACGGCTATGGCCGACACCCCGGCGGAAGCTGGCGCGCTGCGTGGCTCTCGGGGCGCGGGACCGCCGCCGAGCCGGCCTTCGTACTCGAACGTGAAGGGACGGTAGTCGATGGAGACGGCCATGCCCGAGGCCCGATCGGCGGGCGGCGGGAGCTGGACGCGGTACTGGACGCCGCCGGCGGTAACGAGCGTGTGCGCCGTTTCCTGGCGGACGGTCACCGGGTATTCGTGGCCGTCAACGAGGACGGTGTCGCCTCGCACTTCGACTTCGTAGCCGCGGCCAGCGATGGTTACTTTCGCCACGTTTGCGCTCCTATCGCATCTGGCGCATGCGGCCGAAGCTGCGCCATGCGTCGTGTGTGCCATTGCTGGCAATTGTGACCTGGGCGTGCGCGACCGGAGCAGCCTTCTTCTCGCCGACGACCATGGCAGCCACGATCGCGGCCACGAGCTCACGTTCTGGGCCGCCGCCTTCGCTGCGCCACTGGAGGAACTCGCGAGCGGGCTGCGGGAACATGACGTAACTGAGGACGTCGTCGATGTCCTTCGCGAGGTCACCGATTTCGGTGCGGGCCGCATCGAGTTCGGGCGGAAGGTCGTCCGCCGGGCGGTGGGTGATGGGCCGCTCGTCCCCCAGGATCGTGGTGAGCACGTCCTGCGCGATGGGCTTTGCGGTTTCGCCGTAGAGGCCCTTCGCCAGGTTCTTCGTTTCCTTCGTGACGCTGCCGTAACGCGTACCGGTGAGGACATTGAGGACGGCCTGCGTCCCGACGATCTGAGAGCTGGGCGTGACCAGTGGGGGAAAGCCAAGGTCTTCGCGGACGCGGGCGTTTTCGAGGAGGACTTCGTGGAGGCGGGCCTCCTGGCCCTGCTCTCGGAGCTGGCCCACGAGGTTGGAGATCATGCCGCCGGGGACCTGGTGTTGAAGGACGCCCGCATCGACGCCGAGCAAGCCACTTTCGAACTTCCAGTAGCGGCGGCGCACCCCGCGGAAGTACTCGGCCAGCTCGCCGAGGGCCACGAGATCGAGGCCCGTGGCGTGGTCGGGGTCTTCGGCGAGCGCGGCGACGAGCGTTTCGGTCGCGGGCTGGCTGGTGCCGCCGGCGAGTGGGCTGACCGCGCAGTCGATAACGTCGGCGCCAGATTGAACGCCCATGAGGTAGGCCATTTCGGAGTAGCCGCTGGTGTCGTGGCAGTGCATCTGGAGGAGCTCATCCGGGTGGTCATTCTTGAGGCGGCTGACGAGGGCTTTCGCCATCATCGGGCTGAGGAGGCCGGCCATGTCCTTAATGCAGAGGGAGTCGGCGCCCATCTCGACCATGCGGTCGGCCATCTTCGCGAAGGCATCGACAGTGTGGACGGGGCTGATGGTGTAGCAGATGGTGCCCTGGATATGGCCGCCGGCGCGCTTCACGGCCTCGAAAGCGGTCTCCAGGTTCCGGGTGTCGTTGAGGGCATCGAAGATGCGGAAGATGTCCATGCCGTTGGCGACGGCGCGCTCACAGAACGTGCGCACGACGTCATCCGCGTAGTGGCGGTACCCCACGCAGTTTTGTCCACGGAGGAGCATCTGGGTTGGGGTGTGCTTGAGGCGGGACTTGATCTCGCGAAGGCGAAGCCATGGGTCTTCCTTGAGGAAGCGCATGCAGGTATCGAAGGTGGCGCCACCCCAGCACTCGATGCTGTGGTAGCCGATGGCGTCCATCCGTTCGAGGGCGGGGATCATGTCCTCGGTGCGCATGCGCGTCGCCAGCAAGGATTGGTGGCCATCGCGGATGGCCGTTTCCATGATGCCGGTCCTGGTCATTCAAACGTCCGTGGGGAATGAGGTGGGCCCGGCGAAGGCGCGGCCGGCGCCTGCCAACAGTAGCAAACGGGCGGGGTTGGGGCGAACGTCGGTCCGAACTAGGCCTTGACGCCCACCGGGTTGCCCATGACCAGTTCCATTAGCGCTTCTACCTGGTCCATCAGGCGGCGGAAATCGGCGGGGCGGTCGGGCATCCAGTCCATCGGAGGCGGGACGATGTAACCCGGGAGCAGGTCGTTTTGGGCGCAGAACTGGTCGGCGGCGTAGACGACGCCGGCGAGCGTGTTTTCTGCCGCCGAGCTGTCGTGATGGTAGGCGATTGCAGCGCGGATGTCGGACGGGAGCTTCCAACGCAGGGCGAGGAGGCCGCCGACATGGGCGTGGTCGTAGCCGATCAACTCTTCTTCCACCTGGTCCAGGGAGACGCCGCGGCGGATGGCTTCCACGACGGCCTGGTCGAGGCCCGCGGGGTCTGCGTAGAACATCGCGAGACGGCCCATGTTGTGGAGAATCCCGGCTGTGAAGGCGCTGGGCACATCGATCCGGCGGCTCCTGGCGGCGAGGTCCGCCGCTTTGAAGGCAACGGCGAGCGAGTGACGCCAGAAGGTCTCAATGCGGAAGAGCACGTTGAGGGCATCGGGCTTGTAGGCAGATGCGATGGCGCCGCTGATGGCGACGTTGCGCGCCTGGACGAAGCCGAGCGTCACGAGTGCTTCCTGCACGGAGGTGATTTCGCGCTGGCGCCGGTACGCAGCCGAGTTGACGATGCGAAGGATGCGGGCGCTGAGGCCGGGGTCGGCGGAGACGACGATCGCGAGGTCGGATGCGGACGATTTCGGGTTTTGGGCGACCGCCATCACGCGCAGGGCGATGGCGGGAAGCGGCGGGAGCGATTCGAGCGCCGAGACAACGTCGGCCTGGGGGTGTCCGGGATACTGGTTGAGATCGGCGGCCATGTGTTGGGACTCCGGAATTGGTAGCACCAGT
>JBGOVF010000520.1:0-2627 GCA_041477975.1 Tepidiformaceae bacterium | reverse complement strand
GGCGGCGTTGTCGGCGCTGACTCCGAGGACGACTGCGCCGGCGGCTTTGAGGGCGCCGTAGTTGTCGCGGAAGTTGCAGGCCTCCTTCGTGCAGCCCGGGGTGTCGTCCTTTGGATAGAAGTAGAGAACGACCCACTTTCCCTTGAAATCGCCGAGACTGACGGGCTTGCCGCCCTGATCGAGAAGCGTGAGCGAGGGTGCGGGCGCATCGAATTTGGGGAAGGGCATGGGCGGCTCCACGACAGCTTTGGTGGGCATCGTACGCCGGGGGCGTGGCCGGGTTAACCTGAAAGTTTTTGGGCGAGCGCGAGCAGCGCGGTATCGGGGGCTGGATGCTGATGCGCGACCACTTCGGCCAGCGGCACTTCGACCGATTTGCCGCCCTGGCGCCCGATCATGAAACCGGAGCGCCCGGCGATGAGTCCATCGACCGCCAGGGCGCCGGCTTCGCTGGCGACGATGCGGTCGCGGGCCGTTGGTCGGCCGCCGCGCTGGATGTGGCCGAGGACGACAACGCGATGCGGGTGGTCCAGGGCCTTGCCGACGGCTTCGGCGCAGGCGAACGCGCCGCCGGCCTCGTCGCCTTCGGCGACGACGATGATGTGGCTGCGCTTGCCGCGGGCGATGGACTGGCGGAGGCGTTCGACGAGCACTTCCGTCTGTTCGTGTGCTTCGGGTACGAGGACACCGGCGGCGCCTGCCGCAACCGCCGTGTGGAGCGCGATGGCTCCACTCGTGCGGCCCATCACTTCGACGAAGAACATCATTCCGGTCGATTCGCTGGTATCCCGAACCTGGTCGATCGCCAGCACGGCCGTGTTCACAGCTGTATCGAAGCCGATGGTCTCGTCGGTGCCGTAGACATCGTTGTCGATGGTGCCGGGCACCCCGGCGACGGGGACGGCGCACTCGGACTCGAGGGCCAGGCCGCCCCGGAAGCTGCCGTCGCCGCCAACAATGATGAGGCCTTCGATGCCGTCGGCGCGCATCTGGCGGGCTGCGGCGGCGCGAACGGCGGCATCCATGAACTCCTCGCAGCGCGAGGTGCCAATGATGGTGCCGCCGCGCTGGATGATGTTACCGACTGAACGGTCGTCGAGATTCTCGAATTCCCCGGCGACGAAGCCCGTGAAGCCATCGAGATACCCGACCATGGACACGCCGTTCGACGAGGCGTTGCGTACGGCCGCACGAATGGCCGCATTCATGCCGGGAGCATCGCCTCCGCTGGTAAGGATGCCGATTCGCTGCATGAAAGTACGATGCGGTGTCCCGGTTAAGGCGGCAAGCGGGAATGACCGGAAAGGTCAGCTCTCGCCAAGCACGGCGGCGGTTTCGGGCGAGCCGCGGCGGAGCGCGCTGAAGTTGAAAGAGAGCGATTCGCGCCCCCACAGCAGGAAGGCCGCCCCGAGAACGCTAACCGGAACGACGTTCACCAGGTGCGCCAGGATCGCGAAACTGAGCGCGCGCCCAGGCCCCACATCGAACGGGAGGAGCGACAGGGTGGCGGCAGCGTGAAAGACGCCGACGTAGCCAGGAGACGACGGCACGAGCATCGCGAGGTTAGTGGTGCAGGTGAGCAGGACGGCGACGGTCATGGGCGCGTCGATATCCAGTGCCCGCATGAGCAGGTAGTTGATGGCGAACGCCGCACTCCAGGCGAGCCCGGACCACCCCCAAATGCGGATCACGTGCTGGCGCGAGAAGAGCTGGCGCCAGCCCTCGCGGAACGAGACCGCTTCTTCCTGGACGCGGCGGTTGCCCGGCAGCAACCGCGCCAGGCGCGGATGGCGCGCGAGCCGCACCAGCGGGCGCCGCATCAACGTCGCAGCGAGCGCGACGGCCGCGACGGCGGCGACGACGACCCAGGCCGTTTCCAGCCATGGGCGGTAGGCGTCTGGCACCGGGAGGAAGGGACTGACGATGAGAAATCCCGCTACGAGCGTGACCGTGTCGGTGACGCGCTCGGTCATCATCGAGGAGAGGACGTGGCCGAAGCGGAGGCCCGGCTGACGGGACGTCATCGCGACGCGGGCGACATCACCGAGGCGGGCTGGAAGGACGTTGTTGAGGAAGAAGCTAATGTGGAGAATGCGGTAGAGCCGCGGCGTGGTGACCGGGGACGAGGCCGGGAGTAGCAGCCGCCAGCGGACGGCCTTCGCGCCAAGGGAGAAGACGAGAGCAGTGACGGCGAGGGCGATGAAGGGCGGATGAGCCGCCTTGAGGGTATCGAGAGTTGTCTGCCAGTTGATTCGCCAAGCGAGTAGCCCAGCGCAAATGAGCGTGATAGCCATGCCGACGGCGAATCTTCGCATCGCGTCAGGCCGTGTCGAGGCAGCGATGAGGCCTCACGCCGGAAAGAGTGCCACAATTTGCTCCTTCCGTCAGCCTTCACGGCGAGCTAGGGTGTACGGGTGACGGCGCCACCCACCGCGCTCCCCGATGTTGCCCACGAACGTTCGGGCATCTTCGGCTCCATCGAACACCAATCGGATTCCCCTTCCGGAAGAGCCGCGGCCGTCGCGTTGCTCGGCATCCAGACGGCGACGCTCTTACTCCTGGCGAGCACCGTGGCAACGCGTGTATGGCAGCAGCACATGTGGGTGGGGTTCCTGCTGCTGGGCACG
>JBGOVF010000197.1:0-5354 GCA_041477975.1 Tepidiformaceae bacterium | reverse complement strand
TCAGCGCGAGGTGCTGGACCTGCTGGCGCGCGGTTACACGAACCCGCAAATCGCCGAAGCCCTGGGCGTGACCCTGGACGGCGCGAAGTGGCATGTGCGGGAGGTGCTGACGAAGCTGGGCGTTGCGAACCGCGAAGAAGCGGCCGAGTGGTGGCGGCAGGAGCGCAGCCTGCGGGCGCGAGCGTCGAAGCGGTTGCGGGGACTGCTGAGCCTTCTTGCCAGCCGGGGCGTGCTGGCCGTCACGGGTGCGGTGGCGGTTGGAATCGCCGCGGTGGTGGTTGTGGCGGCCCTGCGGGGTGGAGATGATTCGGCGCAGCCTGCGGCGACAGGCGCAGCAGCGACGCCGGCAACGACCGTCGCGACGCCCGCCCCGACCGTAGCCGGACAGGTCCCCGCCAGCGCGACGCCGGATGCGTCGATCGCGCGGCTGCCCGGCGGCGACGGCCCGAAGGTGGCGTGGGTAAGCCACCACGATATTTGGGTGAAGGCGATGAGCGGCGCGGATGTCCAGATCACTTTCGATGAATCGAGCTCTGCACCTCAGTGGTCATCCTCCGGCAAATGGCTGGCGTTTCGGAGCGGGAACGGTGTCTGGGTCGCGGGCCAATCGGCCGCCTCTGTTGAGGTCGCAGACGTGGGACGCGCAGGGTTCGAGTGGTCGCCGGTCGGCGACCAACTCGCCCTGGACACCTCGGACGGTCGATTGCTCGTATGGGACCCAGCCTCCGGTGCCAGCCGGGAACTCGCGCGCAAAACGTTCTTCGGGTCGTTCGCATGGAGTCCGGACGCTCGCCAGATCGCGTTCGCCGACCTGCCGGTGCCCGGTCCCACCGAGGGAGGCCGGTCGAGCCCCGGGAGGCTCGCCATCGTTGATGTCGCCAGCCTCGCCGAGACGGAGCTGGCGACGAAAGAGCCGGGCGCCGGCTGGTTTGTGACCGTTGGATGGTCCGGTGACGGGAAGAGCGTGCTGTTCTGGGACAACGCCTCAAGCTCAGCTTCGATCGCCGCGGGCGGGCTGCCGCTGAGGTCGATCGAGATCGCCACCGGCCGCATAGCGAAGCTCGCCGACATGCACGTCTATGACGACTTCGTCGCGGTCTCTGGGACGAAGGTCGCCGTCATCGCAGGGAACGGCGCGGCCACGTTCCGGGAGACCTGGGCGGGGCAAGGGTTGTTGCTGGGTGGCGCGACGGCCCTGAGCAGCGTGACTCCGCGGGATGAATCGGTCTCCTCAGTTGCGTGGTCGCCGGACGGAACGAAGTTGGCCTACGACTCGATGCCTGCCCTGCTGCACGTCGATGGTGGCGACGAAGCCCGCGTTGCGATGTTGGGCCGGCGGATCCGGGTGATGGACCCGGTTACCGGTGAGGTTCGGCAGATCACCGGCGACCCAACGTACCGTGATGAGTGTCCGCAGTGGTCAGCGGATGGGAGGAGCATTGTGTTCTTGCGCGTCGACGAGCAGAGCCAGGCCTCAATCTGGATGGTACCGGCGAGCGGTGGTACGCCGACGATAATCGCCTCGGGCGTTACCCTCGTTGACGGCTGGTTCGGGTATTACGGGCACATCGAGTGGCCGGCGGTGTTCGACTACTGGCCGGGTTGAGCCGCGAGCTGCGCGAGCACCAGACCATCTGTTGGGAACGCCAGTTCAGGCGGATCAGCGGGGCCGAAGTAGGCGAGTTCGGTGAGCTCGCCGTCGGCGCAGTGGAGCGTTCCGTTGGTGACGCGGCCTGCGAACCAGACTCCGACGGCGTGGCGGTCCTCGTCGTGGAGGGCGTCGGGTGGGTGGAAGTTGGAGTGGACGGCGATGACCTCGTCAGCGGTGACTTCGAGGCCGGTTTCTTCCAGGAGTTCGCGGATAGCGCCCGCGCGGACATCTTCGTCCCAATCGAGGCGGCCGCAGGGGATGCACCACTTGCCGGCGTGCGCGCCGTGGGCCCGGCGGCCCATGAGGACGGAGCCTGAGTCGTCGCGAATGACGATGGCCACGCCGACGTACGGCATTCGGATACGGCGGTAGCCGCACGTTGGGCAGGCGGCGGGAACGACATCGAAGGACAGCGCCGTGCCGCAATCGGGGCAGAAGCGGCCGCGCACGGGGACGGCCGGGGTCACGGCTGGGGGAGTTGTTTGGCCGTGCGCAGCTTCGCGAGGGCGAGCAGGTCCTCGGCTACCTTCGTGATGGCCACTTTGACGCTCTCGTTCACGGGTTCGGGGCCAGGGCCCCAGTGCTGGGAGGCGCGCGAGATGACGACATCGGGCAGGGCGGCGACGGCGCCGATGTGGCGCATCACGCGCACGACGTCCGTTACGCCGGGCTCCGCATCACCGCCGGCGATGCCGATGACCGCAAACGGCTTGCCGCCAACCTGGGGCATGTCGATGAAGTCGAGCGCGTTCTTCAGCCCGCCCGGCGCCGCCCCGTGGTACGAAGGGACGGTGATGACGAAGGCGTCGGCGGCTTCGCAGGCGGCGCGCCAGGTGGCGACGGTCGCGGGGTAGTGGTCCTCGGTGCGGCCGTCCATCACGGGGAGAGAGCCGATTTCGAAGGTTTCGCATTGCGCCCCGCCCTTTTCGAGCGCGGCGAGACAGAAACGGAGGGCGCGGTCGGCGCTGCTGCCGCTGCGGATGCTGCCGTTGACGCCGAGGACGCGGATGGCCACGGCGTAAGCGTACACGGGGTGGGCCTCGGGGGCGCAGAGATGCGGCCTGTAGACTGCGTCCGTGGCCGGGACGCGCATCGCAGTCGTAGGCAGCCTGATGATGGACCTGGTGGTGCGCGTTCCGCGGCTCCCGTTGCCGGGCGAATCGCTCATCGGGCGAGACTTCGCGACGTTCGTTGGCGGGAAGGGCGGTAACCAGGCGATCGCGGCGAAGCGGCTTGGGGCGGGCCAGGTGGCAATGATCGGGCGCGTTGGGGCGGACCGGTTCGGCGAAAAGGTGCTGGAAGCGCTTGCGGCCGACGGGGTGGACTGCGCGCACATCTCGCGCGATGCGGAAGTGGGCACGGGCGTCGCCTTGCCGATGGTGTTCGATGACGGCAGCAACAGCATCATCTCCGTGCCCCAGGCGAACATGACGCTGACCGGCGCCCACATCGCGGCGGCGAAGGAGGCCATTCAAGGCGCCGACCTGCTGCTGGTGCAGTTCGAAGTGAGCATGGAGGCGACGCTCGCCGCAATGCGCGCGGCGCGGGAGGCGGGGATGCGGGTCGTGCTGAACGCGGCGCCGATCGCGCCCGAGCCCGGCCCGGCGTTGGCCCTCGCGACGTACCTCGTGGTAAACGAGGTTGAGGCCGCGGCGTTGGCGCCTGAGGCCAACGGCGACCATGTGCGCGAGGCGATGGAGCTGCTGGCGCGCGGGCCGGGCGCGGTGATCGTGACGCTGGGCGAAGGCGGGGCGATTGTGGCGACGCAGGACGGGAGCGAGTTCGTCCCACCGTTTCGGGTCGACGCAGTCGATAGCGTCGGGGCGGGGGATGCGTTCTGCGGTGGATTCGCCGTGGCCGTCGCGGAGGGGATGCGGCTGCCGGAGGCCGCTCGGTTCGGGTCGGCTGCCGGAGCGGTGAGTGTCACCCGGCGCGGTGCTGCCGCCTCGCTGCCCCTTCGCGAAGAGGTTGAAGCGCTCCTGCGACGATAACGGGAACCTTCCGTGAGGATTCGGCGTTAGAAGTTGATGGTGGCGATCCGCCGTCTGATACTGGGTGTGGCGCCGGGAAGGTCTTGTTGACGGTCCAGCTACAACGGTTCTGTCCGCTCTGCGATCGTTCGTTCCAGGACGGGGAAGCGGTCTTGCGCTGCGAAGGCTGCGGCGTGATGCACCACCCCGGCTGCTGGGTGACCAACAACGGCTGCGCCACCCAGACCAGGCACAAGGTCACGCCGCTCGCACAGGCGTATACCACGGCCCGGCCACTCAGCGCACAGGCTCCCCACCCCGGCGAGGGCGTGCGGGTTGGCGTGCGCCCGACCGGTACCGAAGGCGAATCACGCGAGCCCGTGCCCCTGCGGCCGGTCGCGCAAGCTGCCGAGCCCGCGCCGTGGCCCGTTATCGGCGGCCAGCCCGCGCCCAACGAGGCTCAGCGTCGCTGGGGAGCGGAGACGGTGACGCCGCCGAGCCCGCCGCGGCGCTACGTGCCGCCGCCCGGCGAAGGCGGCTCGGCGCGCAAGCCGCTGCCCAAGATCTACGCGCATCACAGGATCATCGGGTACTGGTACGTCCCCGCGGCGCTCGCTGTGGCGCTGCTGGTGGCGCTGGGTGTGATCTGGAGCGCGGAACGGCTGTTCGGCGGTGGCGATTCGAAGGCGGACTCGGCGGCCACGCCGGGGCCAGGGGCCACGCAAGCGGCCGCGGCCCAGCCGACCGCCGCCGGTACAGCCAGGCCGGGCGCGACGGGAACGGTTCCCGTGACAGGTGGGCCCGGGAAGTTTCGAGCGGGAGACGCGGTTGTTGTGGCGGGGGCCGGAGACTGCCTGAACGTGCGCACGGCGCCGGGAAAGACGAACGCCGCCGGAGTGGTGAACCCCGCCATCGTGTGCCTGAACGACGGGACCGAGGTGAAGGTGACAGGCGGGCCGGAAACGGCCGGTGACCTGACCTGGTGGAAGGTGCAGACGGCGCTGGGTGAGGGATGGGCGGCAGAAGACTACCTGATCAAGAAATGAACTGGCGCGCGGTCCTGGCCCTGGGAGCGCTCGTCCTGAGCGGAGCTTGCCATTCGGCGGGCAGCGGCGATGACCCGCCGACCGCTGCGCCGTCCCCGACCTCTGCGCCTTCGCCGACGGCTACGCCCGACCCGCTTGGGCCTCCACCGGCCGATGCCGCGGCAGCGGTCGCCGGGCTCACGGGGTTTTTCGCGTCGCAGCCGGGCGCCGGTGGTTGCGCGGACCGCTTGAAGTCGGCCTGGGGCGCGTTCTGCCTTGAGGGTGACGTGGACGGCGACGGGAAGGCGGACGCCGCATACCTCGTTCCGATTCACCCGGCAGCTTCGGCGGCGGCGGCGCCGGCCGTGGTGGTCCTGCGGCGGGCGCGCGGTGGCCCGTTCGAACGCTTCCCCGCGGACGGCGATGCCGACGCTTCCGCGTTGGGGCTGCTGGCGTTCTCCATAGCGGACCGGAACGGCGATTTGACGGCGGAAATCAGCTACCTCCGGAACTCGTGCACGGCAACGGCATGTTCGGGCCACGTCCAGATCCAGTCGTGGGACGGTACCGCCTGGCGAGACATCGGTCCTGGCGACGACGGTGTCGTGGCGGTGAGCGGGATCGAGTTCACCGGCAAGGCCGCGGATACGAAGATCGCGGTGCGCGGGGGGAAAATGACCGCGCCGGGGGCCGGGCCGACGAGGCCGG
>JBGOVF010000188.1:0-5505 GCA_041477975.1 Tepidiformaceae bacterium | reverse complement strand
CGAATGCGTCGCGAAGAACCGGCGTGCGGAGAGCTGTTCGTCGCGCTCTCCCAGGTCAGCGCCATCCTGAACCGCGCCCGCTGCGATCTCCGCAGCCTGGCAGCGCCGCATCGCGTCGTTCCGGTCGAGCGTGCTGGTCCATGCCTCGATCGACGCGTCGAGCGCATCCTGGTTTGCGAGGCGTCGCTCTTGGGTCACGAACCGGGGGTCCGAGGCGTGGGCGGGTTCGCCCATGATTGTGCAGAGGGCGCGCCACTGCGTATCGCCTTGTACAGCTATCGCCACCCAGCGATCCTGCCCCGCGCACCTGTAGATGCCGTGCGGCGCCCACGCGCCGAACGGATGCCGGTTTCCGGTTGGTTCGGGATTTGTGCCGTTCGCCACGTAGTCGAGGATGGCCGGCCCCATAAGCCCGAGCCCGAGCTCGTACTGCGAAACGTCGATCGACAGCCCCTGGCCCGTGCGATCCCGGTACGCCAGCCCCTCCTGCGCCGCCAGCGCGCCGGCCAGCCCGCTGAGGTGGTCCGTCAACGAGAAGCCGTAGCCGAGGTCATGGCGGCCTGTTGTGTTCGTCAGGTATGTGAGTCCCGTGAGGGCGTGGATCGTGGGCGCGAATGTGACGAAACTGCTCCACGGCCCGTCCTGTCCCATCCCGCCCATGGAAATGACGCTCACGCCAGGATTCACATCGGCGAGGCCGTCTCGATCCAGGCCCCATCGCCTGAGCACGCCGGCGCTGAAGTTCTCGATGATGATGTCGCACTTCGTTGCGAGCCGGCGCGCGATGGCGCGGCCAGCCTCAGTGCCCATGTTGAGGCTCACGCTCCGCTTGTTGCGGTTCCAGCAGACGTAGTACGGGTGGTCAGGCGTGTTCGCGCCGCCACCCCGGGCACTCGTTCCAACCTTAAGGACGTCGGCTCCGAGGTCGCCGAGGATGCGAGTCCCGAATGGGCCGGCGAGGACATGAGTGAAGTCGAGAACCCGCACCCCGGCCAGCGGGCGCGTGGACGTTGCCGTTCCGCCGCTCGCGGACGCCGGCCCGGGCTCCGTCCAACCGACCTCGTCGAGTGAAACCGCCCGCCCGGGAGCGGGATGTGAGCCGTCCGCGCTGGTGCGGAACAACCGGCCCGGAAAGCGCACCCTGCCGAATCCCGCCACGTCCACATTCCGAAGGAACTTCCGGGCGTCAATCTGGGGGCTACGGTCGACGGCCTCACCGATGTTCCAGACGATGCCAAATGGCTGGTGTCGCCGCTGGCCTTCGTAGAACAGCGGTTCGGCCTCTTTCGTCGCGATCCACTCTCGCAGCACCTTCATCACGTATGGCAGGTTGCGGATCATCGAGGAGACGTCCGGGTACTTCCCCGCGTCCGCGAGGTCTTGCGCGGCGCCCTCCTCCTTCAGCCAGGGGAGGAGAACATCGACGAAGCGAAGGGCGGCGGTGATCATGATGCCGTGGCCGTCGCGGCTCGGGTACACCTCGTAGGCGTTGCTCCAGTGGAGGCTCCCCTGGCGGCGGGCTGTGTTCGTCTGCCACGGGCCATCAGGGAAGAACCACTCCATCACCAACTGTTCGGTGCAACTGTAGAGCGCTTCGTGGGCCGAAAGGTCGACGTGCTGCAGCTCCCCCGTGGACACGGCGGCCCGGTGGGCTGCGAGCGCGCAGATGGCGGTGTAGAGACCTACGGTGTGGTGGGTCTGGTTCCCGTACCCGCTGAGCGGCGGAGTGTCGGCGTTGCCTGTCACGGAGGCGGCCCCGCAGAGTGCGTTTGCCACCAGGTCGTTCGTGCGCAGCCCGGCCCACGGCCCGTCCTGGCCCATCGGCGTCACCGAGATATGGGCCAGGCGCGGATTGCTCGCGCCCAGTTCGGCGGTCGTGAGAATCGGCCTCCCGGGTGCCCAGTCCTCGATCAGGATGTCGCACGCGGCGGCCAGTTCGAGCAGGCGGCCGCGACCGGCGCCGCTGCCCAGGTCAACCGCAACGACGCTCTTGCCGGCGTTGTACCAGGCGCTTTGAATCGAAACAGTCGTCGCGCCGAAGAACGGCGGTTCGCTGTCCAGGGGATCCCCGCCAGGCGGGACAACGCGCACCACATCGGCGCCTGCATCGGCGAGAAGCCGCCCGGCCAGCACGCCGTTCCAGCCTACAAGTTCGAGCACGCGCAGCCCGGCCAGAGGCCCCAATTCGGTCATCGCGGGCAATCCTACGGGATAGTTGCGTAGCGCCAATCCCGGCCCCTGGTCCCGAATGTGCACAGCCGAATAGGGAGAAAAACTTCCAAATCTGTGCTTTTTGGGGTTGTTCGAGGCGGAAACGTGAGTTAGGTTGCCTGAAGCCCTCAGGAAACTGAAGCAGGTGTTTATGCCGATGTCCCAACACCGGCCGGCCCTGGCAGCCATCCTGGTCGCCGTCGTCGCCGTCCTTTCCGTGACTGTCGCTGCCAATACCGCGGCGGCAGCCTCGCCTCCAAACTCGATCGCGCAAACCGCCGTTTCGTACGACGGCACGTGGCAGGGCGAGTGTTGGGGCTGGGTGCACAAGGTAGTTTTCGAAGCCACGGGCCGGAGCATCGGGTTCGACTACCGCCAGGGATTCTTCGAAGCGGGGGCTGTCGAGGTCTCGGCCGCCGACGCCCAGCCCGGCGACATCATCCAGATCGCCCGCGACTCCGATACGTCGCCTGGCGCGGACTACGCCGGTCTGCACACCTCGATTATCCTCGCCAACCTCGGCGACGGCCGGTTCGATGTCATCGACTCCAACCAGAACTTCGATGGCATGGTGCATCAGCGCCAGGGCTACGACCCCGCGGCCGCGGCCGCCCGCTACGCAGGCCTGAATTACCACATCTACCGAATCGGCGAAGGCACCGCGCCGTCGCCGGCAACGCCCCTCGCCCTGCCCGTACCGGGCGAGAGCTTTGTTGCCGGCGAGCGGGCCCGCGTCTACACGCCGGGCGATTGCCTCAACCTCCGCAGCGGCCCGGGCCGGAACTACGCGCCGATCCGCTGCCTCGCCCACGGGACCGCGGTCACAGTACTCGCGGCTCCGTCGACAACCGATCTGCGCTGGGTGAAGGTCCGCACCGCGGCCGGCGACGGCTGGGTCGCGGCGGACTTCCTGGCAAAAGAGCCGGCCACGGCGCGCCCGTCGAGCGCAGGGACCGTGGGGCCAGTCATGCAGCGCCGGGCGTTCATCGCGCTGGCAGCCAGCGACTGACCCGCCGGTATGACGGCTTGTAGCGGCCGTTACTCCTGACTCAAGGACGGCGCTGTCCCATGCTGGAGCGACTGGCGTTTCCAGTTGGAGCGTACCGTGACGGCGCCGCCGAACACTCCCCATGCACTGAGGCCCGGCCAATCCGAAGCCATGACGCGCTGGGCGCACGCGCTCCGCTCGGGCTCCCGCTCCGAGTTGGTCGTTGTGCCGGTCGGCTACGGCAAGACCGTCATCGGGGTGGGCTCGTTCGAAGTCAGCGCCGGCATCGCGGGCGCTGACACCTGCCTCTACTTGACACCGACCGACGTCCTGCGGACGCAGGTCTACAACGGGGTCGAACGGGCCGTCGCAGTCGTGGGGAGTGGCCGCGCCATCCGGAAGCTGATGGCTGAGAACGCCACCGCCGAGCGCATGTTTGGAACGGCCGCGAACTTCATCGTTGCAAGCTACCAGCAGGTCGCAGCCGCCCCTGGGTTGTATGAGCGGCTGTGCCGTGAACGGCGTGTGCACCTCGTCTGCGACGAAGCTCACCACCTGGGGGAGCGCGGCCAGTGGGCGGCGGCGCTTGAGGGCCTCAAGACGCGTTCGACCATTATGCTTTCGGCAACGCCCGTCCGGCTTGACCGCGATCCCATCGCCGCTGCGCGGTACCTCGAAGCTGGAGACGGCGGCATAGTTATCGCTCCGCTGTTGGAGGTCTCCATGCGCCAGGCGTGGCGCGAAGGGCGGATCCTCAAGCACCTGAACATCCAGATGAAGGACTACAAGGTGCAGTTGCGCGACGCCGAGGGCGCCATCAAGGAGTTCACCGCGTCGGAAATGGCCGAACTGCCGGACTTCGATCAGCGCTGCGTCCGCCAGCAACTGCGCTGGAACGAGGACTACGTCCAGCCCCTCGTACGCGAGTTCGCGCTCACGCTCCAAGCGAAGAATGAGGCCGGAGCCCGCATGCACCAGGGCCTGGTCTTTGCCGCCACCACCGAGCACGCCAACCACCTGAACAGGTTGTTCGGCCGCTACCACCCTTCGTTGCGCTGCGTTGTCGTCCACAGCGGCGACATCGCCGATGCCGAGAATGCGCGGAGGATGGCCGATTTCCACGCCGGGGGCTACGACGTGCTCATCCAGGTGCGAAAGGCGAGCGAGGGCTTTGACGCGCCCACGGTCAGCGTCTTGCTCAAACTGGATGCCATCTTCAGCAAGGAGCCGGTGATCCAGCAGCTTGGTCGTGGCCTGCGCTACAACCATGCCCTCCCGGGCGCTCAGAACCTCCTGAACGTCTTCGTCGGCCGTGACCCGAGGCTCGGCTCGATCATCGAACACCTGGAGCGCGAAGCCCCACCTGTGTCCCTCAAACGGACAACGGACGGCATCGGGTACGAGCTGTTGGACTCTGACCCTGAAGACATCGATGCCGCGGACGACGAAGGCGGTCGCGCAGGCGAAGTCGTCGACGTTGTCGAGGCTGGCGACGCGTATCTGGACCACACGGGCCGCTTCGTGGAGGGCCAGCAGATCACGATGTTCGGCGTCGCGGCGCCAACACCGCGTCCGGAGCTGCCCGCGCCGCCGGCTGAAGTCGTGGACCTCGCCGGCGAGCTGCAAGCTGCGGTCGAATACTGCCGAACCTGGACGAACCGCGCCGCCAAAGAGCGAACCCGCAGGTTCGGCGGGCGCGAGAACCACCACGCTGCCCTGAACCTGGCCTACGGCCGAGATACGGGCCGCAAGGGCTCGCTCTCCACGCCCCAGGGTTACCGCGACAAGGGCGACTGGATGAAGCGCCGCTACATGGAGATGCTGGGCTAAACGCCGAGGAAGTCGAATACGAGGCGCGCGACCTCGTCGGGCTTCTCCAGCATTGGCAGGTGGCCGCACTGCGGGATGAGTTTCAGCCGGGCGCCGGGAATCCGGGCGGCAATCTGGCGGCTGTTCTCCGGTGGCACCATGCCGTCGTCGGCCCCGCAGAGCACGAGCGTGGGGCAGGCCAGCCCTGGCAGCCGGTCGTAGCTCGACCAGCCTGCGAACGCCTCTTGTTGGCGCACCACGGCGAAACGTCTCGGCGGCGCTTCAAGGTCCACCCCAAGGCAATACCCGAAGGCCTCCGGCGCGCGCTCGTTCCACCCCGGTGAGGCCATCGCACTGTTCTGAGTAGCGAAGATCTGTTCGCGCGTCATGTCCGGCGTGAAGTTCATCGCCTGGTTCACCGCATCGGTTGAGCCGACGGAACCCGGCCCGCCGTGGCGCGTGCCGCTGAGGATGAGCGACGTCGTGCGCTCGGGGTG
>JBGOVF010000482.1:0-2858 GCA_041477975.1 Tepidiformaceae bacterium | reverse complement strand
TCCAGCATTTCGGCGATGTCATTGCCGGCCGCGAAACGCTGCGCTCCTCCGGCGCCGACGGCCGCCGCGTGCTCGAAATCATCTGCGCCGCCTACGAATCGGCCCGCACCGGGCAGCGGGTCGCGCTCCCCTTCGCGAGCACAAAGGCGAAGCCAATCGACCACTGGTTCTCCTGATACCGGATACCTGACACCGCGCCGTAGGCGCTGACGCGCGCACGCCCTACGCTTCCCCCATGCGAATCATCGGCATCGATCCCGGCCTGAACGCCACCGGCTACGGCATCGTCGATGTAGCCGGCGACCGCTGCACGCACGTCCACCACGGCGTGGTCCGCACGAAGGTCGCCGATGGCAAGACGCACCGCCTCGTCGCCCTTCGAGATGGCGTGCGCGCCGTGGCACTGCAATGGCAGGCCACGGAGGGGGCGATCGAAGCTTCGTTCGTGGGCAACAACGTGCGCAGCGCCATGGCCCTGGGCGAAGCCCGCGCAGCCGCTATCCTGGGCATGGCCGATGCCGGCCTCGCAGTCGCCGAGTACGCCCCCACGGTCGTGAAACAGACCGTGGCGGGCTACGGCCGCGGCGAGAAGGCGCAGGTCGCCGAGATGGTCCGCCTGCAGCTCGCGCTGGCGGCCACGCCAACCCCCGCCGACGCGGCGGATGCGCTCGCGGTCGCGATCACGCACTGGGCGCATGCCCGCCTCGCCGCACGACTTTAGGCTCCGCGGCTTGCCACGGTGCGCGACCCGCTGAGACACTCGGCTCACCGTGGCACCGCTCATCTCCGTGGTAATTCCCTCCTACAACCGACGCGACCTGCTTCGCGGCTGCCTCGAATCGCTGGCCCTCCAGGACCTTCCTCCCGATTCTTTCGAAGTCATCGTGGTCCTCGATGGCTCGACTGATGGCTCGGCAGAAATGGCGAACGCAGTCTCCGTCCCCTTCGCGCTCCGGGTCATCGAGCAACCGAACGCCGGCGTCGGCGGTGCTCTCAACACCGGGGCAGCAGCGGCGTCCGCTCCATACATCCTCTTTTTCGGCGACGACATGCTCCTCGCTCCGGCGACAGTTCGTGGTCACCTGGAGGCGCAGCAAGCCGCCGGCGGCGTGGTAGCCATCGGCCCCATCGCTACAACGGCAACGCGTCACGGCTACCCCCAGTTCGCCGTCGAATTCTGGAAGACCATCGAACGCAATCGCGGCCGCCGCCCCCTGCGCTTCAGCGACATGTTCGGCGGCAATCTGTCTGTCCCCGCGGCGGCCTGGCGCGAAGCCGGCGGGTTCGATGCGTCTCTCACTCACGCCGAGGACCTGGAGCTCGCCTATCGGCTCGGCCGGGCCGGGCTCGCGTTCACGTTCGTCCCAACCGCACACACCCATCAGTTGTACGTCAAGACCACCCGGCAGGGCCTGCAGGACTCAGTTGCGGGCGGCGGCGCCTCGGTCGAACTCGTGCGCCGCTACCCCGACATGCTCCGGGACCTCCGCATCGGCTGGCTGGGCACCATGCCGTCCCTGCGCCAGAGGCTGCTCAAGACGGCCCTCGTCCTGCCGCTCCCGATGGCGCCTTTCGTGTGGTTCGGCGCCCTCCCGAACGTGGCACCAGTACGGCGCGCCTACAGGAGCATCGACAACTACTGGTACATGAAGGGCGCCCGCGCGGAAGCGCTGAGGACGGGTACCTGGGCCTCGATTTCCGCGCGGCGGGCCCGGCCCCGCCGTGGCTAACCTTCCGCGCCGGGTTCGCACGGCCGGCTGATGGCGAGATGCTCCCTCGTGAATCCCGCCCTTCGCCACAGCGGCGTAGCATTCGTGCCACACACAGGCGGAGGAACTCATGCCAGCCCTACCCAAACGCACGCTTGGCCGCACCGGCCTGGAGGTCACCACTCTCGGCTTCGGTGCGATGGAGCTTCGCGGCGCACCGCGCGGCCCCGAAATCTCCGACGACGATGCTTCGCGCCTGCTCAACGCCGTCCTCGATGCCGGGATCAACTACATCGATACCTCGCCCGACTACGGCCGGAGCGAGGAGCACATCGGCCGTTCCATCGCCCATCGCCGCTCCGAGTACTTCCTGGCTTCGAAGTGCGGCTGCCTCGTTGGGGCCACCCCGGCGCCGGCAAATCAGCCCAACCCGCACGTCTTCACCGCCCAAAACGTCCGCGCGGGGGTGGAGCAGAGTCTGCGGCGGATGAAGACGGACCACCTGGACCTGGTCCAATTTCACGCCAGCCCTTCGCGGGATCAGCTCGAAGAGCACTGCGGGCTCGCGGAGCTGAAGAAGCTCCAGGCCGAGGGCAAGGTCCGGTACATCGGCATGTCCGGCACGCTCCCGAACCTGATCGAGCAGATCGACATGGGAGTCTTCGACGCCTTCCAGATCCCGTATTCGGCTCTCCAACGCGAACACGAAGAGGCTATCGCGAAGGCCTCCGCCGCTGGTGCGGGGATCGTCATCCGGGGCGGCGTGGCCCGCGGCGCGCCGACCGACTGGGAGCACCGCACCAGCCGGCTCGTCGGCGAACACGCGAAAGACCGCTGGGAAACGGCGCGGGTGGACGAGCTGCTCGGCAACCTGGACCGGATGGAGTTCATGCTCCGCTTCACACTTTCGAACCCGGACCTGGATACGACGATCGTCGGCACGCGCGACCTCGCGCACCTGGCGGGCAACGTGGCCGTCGCGGCGAAGGGCCCGCTGCCGGCCGAACTCTACACGGAGGCGAAGTCACGCCTCCCGATCAACTAGAAGGGGAATCTTATGACCGCTGAAATGGGCATCTTCGATGTCATCTACAACTGCCGGGCGATGCGCCGGATCAAGCCGGACCCGGTTCCCGAAGATCTGCTCCT
>JBGOVF010000152.1:0-6205 GCA_041477975.1 Tepidiformaceae bacterium | reverse complement strand
TTTCACGCGCGAAGAACGGGTTTCGGAGGCTGTGAGTTGATCAAGGAATCGTCGGCTGTGCGACTGAAGAAAGTCGTCGTGCTCGGCGCGAATGGGGCGATGGGCGCCGGTTCGGGTGCGCTCTTCGCGGCCGGCGGTTGCGAAGTCGTCCTCGTCGCTCGCGACCTCGCGAAGGCCGAGGGGGCGCTGGCCCAGGTCCAATCGATCACCAAGTCGGAGCGGGTGACCGATGGCATTAGCTGCGCCGCCTACGGCGATGGCATGGCCAGCATCCTGGCTGGCGCCGACCTCGTTTTCGAATGCCTCGCGGAAGATCTCGAACTGAAAAAACAGATCTTCGCCGAAGTCGATGCCGCCCGCCCCGCCGACGCGCTCGTCGCCACCGTCTCGTCCGGTCTTTCGATCCGCGAGATGGCCGCCGGCCGGACGCCGGGCTTCCAGGCGCATTTCGCGGGCATCCACCTCTACAACCCGCCGCACGTGATGACTGGCGTCGAAGTCATCCCCCATCCATCAATGCCTGCTGAGGTCGCCGCCGAACTCGAGAGCATCCTCACGGAGCGATTCGGCCGCAACGCCATTACCACGGCCGATTCGCCGGCGTTCGCGGGCAACCGCATCGGCTTCAAGGTGCTGAACGAAGTCGCCCAACTGGCCGAGAAGCACGGCGTGCAGCGCATGGACACGCTGATCGGGCCGTACACGGGCCGGGCCATGGCGCCGCTCGCCACCGTCGACCTTGTCGGCTGGGACGTGCACCAGGCGATCGTGGACAACGTGGCGGCGAACACGAACGACGAAGCGATCGCCTCGTTCAAGCTGCCCGAGTACATGAGCAAACTCATCCATCGCGGGCACCTCGGCGACAAGACTCCCGAGCTGGGCGGGTTCTACCGGCGCTTCACCCTGGACGGCAAAGCGAAGTCGGAAGTCCTCGACCCGCCCAGCGGGAACTACGTCGCCTCTGACCCTTCGTTGGCGATCCCGTTCGTGGACGAGATCCGGGCACTCAACCGCTCGGGCCGCTACCAGCAGGGCGTCGACAAGTTCATGGCCGCCGAAGGGGCCGACGCGGACATCGCCCGGAAGGTGATCCTCGGTTATGTCAGCTACGCCTTCAATCGCGTGGGCCCAAACGAAGTGGTCGGGGACTACGCCGCGATCGACCGCATCATGACGGCCGGCTTCAACTGGGCGCCGCCGAGCGGCCTCGTCGATTACATCGGGGCGAAGCGCACCGTTGAACTGCTGAAGCGGTACGATCTTCCCAGCGCGCCCCTGCTCGATGCCGCGGCGAAGGGCGAGCTCCCGACGCCGCTCTTCAACCTCCCGTTCGTGACGCCCGGCCGGTACTTCGCCGGCTAATTCAAGGAGAACTCTCGTGACCGAACCAGTTTTCGTCCTCGGCGGCTACCAGACCGACTTCGCCCGCAACTGGACCAAGGAGAACAAGCACATCTCCGCGATGTTCAACGAGGTGGTTCAAGGCGCGCTCGAAGCGACGCAGATCCCGCCCGAGGACGTGGACGTTGGCCATGTAGGCAACTTCGCCGCTGAGCTCTACACCATGCAGGGCCACCTCGGCGCCTTCCTCGTAGAGACGGATCCGGCCTTCTCCGGCCTGCCCACGGGCCGCCACGAAGCAGCCTGCGCCTCCGGGTCGATCGCGCTGCTCGCCGCCTCTGCGGAAATCGAGGCCGGCCGCTACGACCTCTCGATGGTCGTCGGCGTGGAGCAGATGAAGACGGTGGACTCCGGCCGCGGCGGTGATTTCCTCGGGACCGCCGCGTGGTACGAGCGCGAAGCAGCCGGCATCAGCTACCCGTTCCCGAAGCTCTTCGGCCGTCTCGGCGACGAGTACGAGAAGCGCTACGGCCTGAAGGATGAGCATCTCGCCCACATCGCGACGATCAACTACGCAAACGCGAAGAAGAACCCGCTCGCGCAAACGCGCAGCTGGTACATGAGCGAAGAGCACGCGAAGAGCCAGGACCGCTACAACCAGATCATCGGCGGCCGGATCAAGGTCTCGGACTGCTCCCAGGTCACCGATGGCGCGATCTGCGTTTTTCTCGCAAGCAAGCGCTACGCCGAAAAGTACGCCAAAGCGCGCAACCTCAACCTGAACGCAATCCCGCGGATCCTGGGCTGGGGCCACCACACGGCGCCACTCGGTTTCGATGAGAAGGTGGCGGAGAGTCGCGACAACCCGTTCGTGCTCCCGCACACCCGGGCCGCCATCATGGACGCCTTCGAGCGGGCGCGAATCCCGGACGTGTGGTCCGTCGATGCGATCGAAACGCACGATTGCTTCACAACCTCGGAGTACATGGCGATTGACCACTTCGGCCTCACGCCCCCCGGTAAATCCTGGCAGGCGATCGAGGAGGGCGTGATCGAACTCGACGGCGAGCTGCCGATCAATCCCAGCGGCGGTCTGATTGGCTGTGGTCACCCGGTCGGTGGCACGGGTGTGCGCCAGGTGCTTGATGCCTTCCGCCAGGTCACCGGCACGGCCGGCGGCTACCAGGTGGAGAACGCGAAGAAGGTGGCCACGCTGAACATCGGCGGAAGCGGCACGACCAGCTGCTCGTTCGTGGTAGGCGTCAACTAGCCGAGCGCCTGGTCCGTCACCCGCACCACGACCACCGAGATGTTGTCCGGGCCGCCGCGGCTGTTCGCGAGTTCGACCAGCCGCGTTGCCGTCGCAACGGCATCTGCGCCGCTCCCGAGGACTTCGTCAATCTCCGCATCCGCGACGACGTCCGTCAGCCCGTCGGAGCAGAGAACGAAGACGTCTCCGTCGCGGAACCCCTCAGGTGGCCGCTGTTCCACCTCAACTTCCGGGTTGGCGCCCAGGCTGCGCGTAATGACGTGCCGGTGGCGGCTGAGCACGGCCTCTTCCTCTGTGAGGATGCCGGAGCGGACCTGCTGGTGGATCAACGAGTGGTCCTCGGTCAAGCGCACGAGACCACCTTCGCGCCGAAGGTAGGCGCGCGAATCGCCAACGTGGGCCGTCTCGAACGTGACCCGGTCGAAAAGTAGCGCGACGAGGGTGCTGGCGCTCGGACCGTCCAGTTCGTTCAGCCGGCTCGCGACGATTTGGCGGTTGGCCTCCAGGATGCTGGCAAGGAGCTCGCTCGCGGCCGGTCCGCCATCCGGATGGTCGAATGAAGCGGCCAGCGCGTCGACCGTCGTCCGGCTCGCATCGGCTCCGCCGGCAAGTCCGCCCACCCCATCCGCCACGGCGAACAAATATCGGCCCCTCATCGAGTCGGCCCGGGCGAGGACGCTGTCCTGGTTCTCTTTGCGTCGCTGGCCCGGGTCCGTCCTCGCGGCGTAGTCAACGTTCACGAGGTCGCCCCGGGTGAGGCTTCTTCCCACTCAACCGCGTAAACGCGCTGGCTGCGGGTGAAGCCCTTCAGCCGGAGGTTCCCGCGTTGTGCCAGGCGGAACTCGCCGGTCACACCGAGCACATCGTGCATCACTTCGGAGACGAAGATCTCGCCGCCGCGGGCACGGCTGGCTACGCGCGCGGCCAGGATCACGGCCGTGCCGAAGAAGTCATCTTCCTCGGAGATAACCTCCCCGAGGTTCATGCCGATGCGGACGCGAATGGGAAGGGCCGCGTGTTCGAGGTTGTAGCCAGCGACCTTGCGTTGAATCGCGATTGCGCACCGGGTCGCGGCGCGCCCGCTGGTAAACACGACCATGAACCCGTCGCCCTGGCCTTTCACCTCAAGGCCTTCATTGGCGGTGAACTGCTCGCGCAGAAGGGCGTTGTGCGTGCGCAGATACTCCTGCGCGCGCGTGTCGCCCAGCGCCTGCGTGATCTGCGTCGAGCCTTCGAGGTCCGTGAACATGATCGTGAGCGTGCCACGCAGCCCAAAGAGCTGGCGCACCCGCCGCTCCTCGGTGGGATTGAGATCCGCCTGGACCGGCTTCGGCGCCACTTCGACCGGGACAGCGAAGACTTCCGTGCGGTCGCCGTCGCCAGCGGATTGTTGGAACTCCAGTGTCACGTCGGCGATGCGGATGGTATCGCCGGAGGCGAGCAGACGATGCCCTTCCACTCGCTGGCCGTTGACGAACATGGAGTTCGGGCTACCAAGCTCAACCAGCAAGAAATCAGCGCCTTGCAACTCGATGCGCGCGTGCCGCCGGGAAACATAGCGGCTCTCCACGTGCACGTCGCAATCGGCCTCGCGGCCGATCGTCAGCGGTGCGGCGCCGCAAGTGAACTCGACGGGCGGCCGATCGGGCACGCGCAGTACGAGCTTCGCCTCGGCAATTTCGCTCACAGGCTCCTCCGGTCTCGGCTGGGCTGGGCGGCGCGGCCTACCGGCCTCGCGGCGGCCAAGCCCGCTAAGGATACACACTGCAGCGGCGGCCGGCGTCGGATATCCGGCCGCAAGAGGGCTCCCGGCCGTTCCGTGCCGCGCTCCCAGGGCGGAGTTCCAAACGTGGGCGCGGTGGCGTATTCTTGGCACCCGTCGCTGCGCTCAGGCGGCCATGCGGAGGAGTTGGAATGCCGAGGAGCCTACGTTCCGAGACAACGATTGCGGCGCCGCCCGAGCGAGTCTGGGAGGTGCTGACGGACTTCGGTTCTTTCAAGAGCTGGAACCCGTTTATTCGCCGGGCGAGCGGGGAACTGCGGCCCGGGGCGCGGCTGGATATCTACCTCCGAATCTACAGGAGCAGTCTCACCCATTTTCGGCCGACCGTCACAGCCGCGACGGCGCCGCGCGAACTACGCTGGCACGCCACCCTCGGGCTGCCGGGCATCATGGACGTCGACCGGTTCTTCCTCCTCGAAGCAACGGACGACGGCGGCACGCGATTCCGCCAGGGCGAGGACTGCAGCGGAGTCCTCGCGCTGCCGTTGCTCGCCACGGGCCTTGAATCTCGCATCCTGAAGGGCTACCGGCGCCTCAACAAAGCGCTGAAGGCGCGCGCCGAGCACGCCACTCCAGATCCAACAGAGCCCTCAACCATTTCTAACAACATCTAGCCGGTTTGCCGGCGAGGAGATCGAATGTCCGCCAAGAAACGACTCGGGCTTTTCGGCGTCGCAGCCGCGGCTACCGCTGCCACAGCGCCCTTGTTGCGCAGTCGCGCCGTGAACAAAGGGGAGCCGCCGCCGCCGCGGTCGTGGCGGATGCGGATTACCAGCCACGAGACCTTCAGCCACGACAGTATCGATAACCTGGGCTACGACTGGAGCCGGATCGCCAACCCGGAGATCCCGCCCCGGTACCCTCTCAAGGTCTACCTCCCGCAAACCACGGAAGACCTCATCCGGGTGGTGAAAGAGGCCCGTCAACTCGGCGAGAAACTGCTGATCCGCAGTAAAGGCCACTCGAGTAACGACCTCGTCCTCTCGGAGGGCGGCTCCGTGGTGGTGACCGAGAAGCTAAACCGGGTTCTCGAAATCGACGAAACGGCGATGACGGCCACCGTGCAGGCTGGCGCAATCTCGGCTCAGCTCGACGACCTCCTTGCCACGAAAGGCCTTGGGCTCCCGATTATCGGTGACCACAACCACATCACCGTCGGTGGTTTCGCCTCGGTGGGCGGCATCAGCCCGGCATCCCACCGCTTCGGGATGTTCATCGACAACGTGCTCGCCTTCGAGTACGTGAACTGGGATGGCGAACTCATCCGCTGCACGCGGACCGAGAATGCAAACGAGTTCTTTCGAGTGCTGGCCGGGACCGGGCAATACGGCATCATCGCCACGATGACGGTGGCCATCATCAAGATCGATAAGTACGGCACCGTGCTCGAGAACGAGACATCCCGTTTCACGAAAGTCGAGGACTTCGTCGAAGGCTCGGCGAAGTACATCAACGACCCAGGCGATGCGCTCTACGAACGCGGCGTCTGGATCGACTTCCAACTCCCGCGAAAACGTCTCACGGTCGGCCAGTTCTCAGCTTACAAAGAGACCCCGCAATCGAAGCTCCACCGGCTGCGTAACCGTTCCGCCTATGGGTACCTCCATCGCCTCGGCTACATGGCCGGGCGGCTGCCGCCGGGGCTCGACCGGACGCTGAAGTACATCGGGACCGCGGGCGTGATCTTCAGCCCGAAGTTTGCCTCGGTCAAGAACATAGAGTTCTTCACCGACAAGATTCTCGACTCGACGGTCGGCGATCCTACACGGATGCTCATCGTGCTGGCGCCGCTGGAGCGCTATTCGGAG
>JBGOVF010000389.1:0-3343 GCA_041477975.1 Tepidiformaceae bacterium | reverse complement strand
GTGCGCCACCAGATCCCGCTCGTGACCGTCGTCAACAACGACCAGGGCTGGGGGATGATCCGCCACGGCCAACTCCAACGCTACGACCACACCGTCGGCGCAGAGCTGGGGCCGGTCCGCTACGACCAGGTTGCCGCCGGCTTCGGGGCGTATAGCGAGCTGGTCACCGAACCCGGTCAAGTTCGCCCGGCGATTGAGCGGGCGTTCGCCAGCGGCCGGCCGGCGTGCCTGAACGTCATGACGGACCCCGGGCAGCCGTATCGTCTGCCCGGGGCGCGACAAAAGACAGCCCGCGAACGCCGGGAAGAGGAACAGGCTACGAAGGAGGTCGAGCTTCCCTACTACGGGCGCCGGAAGCTGACGGGGACTCCCTCTTCGTGAGATGCAAACCCCGTTGCGGAGATCCTCACACTCGCCGCGGCCGCCTCGGGTCCGCCGCCTCCAGGCTGTAGACAACCCTCGTGGGGACTACGCCTAGCTATCGTTGGGATGAGCGTGATCGTGGACGTGTACCTCGTGCTCGTGCTCACGGTCGACATTTCGATGAGGCACGTGCGCGTGTTCGAGTGCGGCGTGGTTGTGCAGGTGCTCGTGCATCGAACTGAGATGCTCGATGGCGGTGGGCGACCCGCCCGCCGCGTAGTGGGTCACGTGGAAATGTTCGTGTACGTTGGACAGGGGTCCGTGGGTATGGCCCTGGAACTTCTTCTTTGGCACGGGGGCGCCATCCTTGTTCCGCTGGATTTCCCCTCACGGATGCGGAGCACCGATCAGGGTAACGCGGGGCCGAGCCGTGCAGGACGGCCAACCGGGCCGCTGAACGCGGCCCGATGGGCTCCTGTCTCGATGCACTGCCGGCGACAGCGCGAGGCCCGCCGCATCGAGACTCTCGGACTGCCGATTCGGGCCCGTCGGCCGCTGCGGGCGCGGCCTGGAAACTTCATACTGCGCTGTGCGAGGCGGAGTACACCCTCGCGCGGCGAAACGGAGGCGACTCATGATGTTTCGGGACCGTGACGATGCAGGCCGGCAATTGGCCGAGGTTCTCAAGGCGCGCGGATTCGCAGGCGCAGTGGTGCTGGGGATTCCGCGGGGGGGCGTGCCCGTGGCCGCGCACATCGCCAGGGCGTTGGGCGGAAGCCTCGGCGTAGTTGTCGCACGAAAGGTCGGTGCCCCCGGCAACCCGGAGCTCGCCGTGGGCGCTGTCACTGCGGATGGCGTTGCCTGGGTCAACGAACCGCTCGCGCGAGACACGGGCGCGGATCGCGCCTACCTGGACCGGGAGATCGCAGCCCAGGCCCGCGAAGCCCAGCGCCGGGAGGATGTCTTCGATGGGCACCGGCGCCCCGCCGTCCGCGGGCATCCGGTCATCATCGTCGACGATGGGATCGCTACCGGGGCGACGGCCCTGGCGGCCGCCCGCTCGATGCGGGCAGCGGGCGCCAAACCCGTTGTCCTTGCGGTTCCGGTTGGGCCGCCCGATACGCTGCGGAAGCTCCGGTCCGAGGCGGATGAGGTCGTCTGCCTGCACGAAGAATCTGACTTCTGGGCGATTGGGCAGTTCTACGGGGACTTCCGGCCCGTTGAAGACGCCGAGGTCCGGAGGATCCTGGACGAGTTCGCAGCGGAGCCCGTCACGCGCGACGCGCGCGTCTCCCGCGGTCGTGTGGAGTTGGCCGTGCGCTTGATGTCGCCCGGACGGCCCGCTCCGGCGGTCGTGTTCGTCCACGGGCTTGGCAGCTCGAAGGATTCCCCGAGGAACGTCGTCATCGCGAGCGCCCTGGTTGACCACGGCATCGCCGCCGTGCTGTTCGACCTTAGCGGGCACGGCGAGTCGTCGAGCGACCCACGTGAGGGTATCGATGCGTATGTAGACGACCTCGCGGCAGTCGCGGAGTGGACGCTCGCCCAACCCGAGGTGGACGGAGAGCGGCTCGCCATCGCCGGCTCGAGCCTGGGCGCCGTGGTGGCGCTGCAGGCCGCCAGGCAAGGCCGCGTGAACCCGCTGGCGCTGGTGTTGCGGGCGCCACCGGCCGAGCCCGCGGATTTCGTGGACCTGCGGACCCCGTCGCTCTTGCTCGTCGGTGCTTACGACAGCCTTGTGTCCGTAGCGAGGGCCGCCGCGGCAAAGTGCACCGCCGTTGAGTTGCGGATCATCCCGGGCGCCAGTCACCTCTTCGAAGAACCCGGTACCCTCGAATTGGCAACGGAAGCGACAGTTTCCTGGTTGTCCGCGAAACTGAAGGCCGCGCCGGAGTCGAGGGCCGCAGCTCCGTCGTTGAGGTGATGCACGTTTGTCCACGAACCTTCGGCCGGTGCGTGCCCGTATCCGCGCAAACGCGGCGCCCGCCCGAGGGTTGCGATGAACCCGACACGCCCGCCCACGGAGAGGCTCATCGCATGGCTTGAGGAGGTCCGCAGGTCCGATAGCGACGAGGTGGGGGGCAAGGCCGCCTCGCTCGGTGAGCTATACCACGCGCTCCGAGGCTCGCCGGCGCTTATTCCGCGCGGGTTCGCCGTAACCGCCCGGGGTTACCGGGCGTTCGCCGCGCAACCCCAGCTTGCAGGAAGGATGGGGGCGGCGCTGAGCGCACGTAGCAGCGGGGCTATGGCCTCAGACGATTGCGCGGCCGCAATCCAGGCAGCGATTCTCGCCGCCCAGCCTCCCGCGGAGCTCGCCACGGCGATCCGTTCCGCTTATCGCGAACTGTGCAGCCGCCTGGACACCGACCGGGCGCCCGTCGCCGTCCGCAGCAGCGCGACAACCGAGGACCTGCCGGGCGCGAGCTTCGCGGGGCAGCATGCTTCCTACCTCGGCGTCGTGGGTGAGGATGCCGTGGTCGATGCCTGCCAGAAGTGCTTTGCATCGCTCTTCACCGCGCGCGCTATGAGCTACCGCGAAACGCTCGGGTTCGACCACGCGGCCGCTGCGCTCGGCGTCGTCGTACACGGCATGGTAGCGTGGCCGGAGTGCGAGGCCGCCGGTGTGATGTTCACCATCGACACCGAAACCGGCTTCCCGGGCGTCGTGGTCATCAACGGGAACTGGGGTGTCGGAGAATCCGTGGTCCAGGGGCTTGCGACGCCCGATGAGATAGTCGTCTTCAAACCAGCCCTCGGTTCGTCTCCGCGTCCCATCATCGGGCGCCGGCCGGGCAACAAGCTTCAGAAGGTCGCCCCGGGGCTCACGCCGGGGTCGACCCAGGCCGTCGAGACGAGCCCCGCGGAACGGCTGAGCATGTGCATCTCCGACGCGGACGCGATTCAGCTCGCCACGTGGGCGGTCCAGGTGGAGGACCACTACGGCTGTCCAATGGACATCGAATGGGTGAAGGAAGGCGGC
>JBGOVF010000320.1:0-3763 GCA_041477975.1 Tepidiformaceae bacterium | reverse complement strand
CGCGCCTACGCCGTGGCCAGACTCGGGGAACGCGAGATTCTTGCCGACGAAGTTAGACAAGCCGTGTTTTCCGACAGAGGGGCCGTCATCGAGCGTTACGAAGGATTTTATGGGCCTTCGTGCCTCGTGTGTGGCTGGACAGATGCGAATCGGCCAATCCATGTCGTGATCGGGATGGCAGGCGCCACCCTGTGGATCGTGACGGTTTATGATCCTAGTGTGGACAAAAGGCAGAGATTCGAACCACCAGATTACACCACCAGGCGCGTCGCACCGGAAAGAGAGGAACCCGATGGACAGTTGCCCAGCTTGTAAAGTTGGCACCATGGAAGCTCAAATTATCGAGGCCGTGTTTAAGCAGCACCGGCGATGGATCGCCATTCGCGGAGTCCCGGCTCTGGTTTGCGATACTTGTGGTGAGACCACTTACCCTAACGAAAGCGTCGTGAGAATTCAGGCGATCGTCGGGGGCGAGGAGGCTCCCACTGACTTCTCGTGGACTCCTCAGTTCGATTTCGAGGCTTCTGCCTCCCGCCCAACCTTCGTCACTTCCACCAGCGTCTTGAACTCAGATACGATTCGGCGCGTTCCCATCGAGCCGCCCATTCTGCCTCGCGCCACTACCGCCGTGGAGGCAATCAATGCGGCGTAGGCAAACCGAGGCGCCACCATTGTCTCTCTAGAGATTCCCTGGAACCGCCCCGAGGGCGGGACCGAGCGCTCTCGATTCATGCGCCCCGCTGGCCCCTGTTTACCTCGGCCCTACAGATGCAAGCTATACTTGGAGAGATACAGGAGGTATCCACCTAAACCCATGAACTTCCTCAAAACCACGGTCTTGCTGGCCACCCTCACGGGCATCCTGGTGGCCGTGGGGGGTCTCGTCGGTGGCACTGGCGGCGCAGTCCTCTTCCTCGTCCTGGCCGGCGTCATGAACTTCTTCGCCTACTGGTTCAGCGACAAGATGGCGCTGAAGATGGCAGGCGCGAAGGAGATCTCGGAATCGGATGACCCCACGCTCTTCCGGATCGTGCGCGACGTCGCGACTGCATCCGGCATGCCGATGCCGCGGGTCTACGTCATCAATACCGAATCACCGAACGCGTTCGCGACGGGCCGCAATCCGAAGCATGCGGTGGTGGCGGTAACCACCGGCATCCGGCGCATCCTGGATGAGCGCGAGCTGCGCGGCGTGCTCGGCCACGAAATGGGCCACGTGCGCAACCGCGACATCCTCACCAGCTCGATCGTGGCGACGGTCGCGGGCGCCATCCAAATGATCGCCCAGGTGCTGATGTTCTCGAGCCTGTTCGGGGGCGGCCGCAACCGCGACCAGAACCCGCTGCTGATGCTCGTCGCCATCCTTATCGCGCCGATCGCCGCGACGCTCATCCAGCTCGGCATCAGCCGGCAGCGCGAGTACGCCGCCGACAAGACCGGCGCCGAAGTCACGCACGATCCGGAGGCGCTGGCGAGCGCTCTCGAGAAGCTGGAGCGCGGCGTGGCGATGCGGCCCATGGCCGACTCACCGGCGCAGCAAGCGGTCTCGGCGCTCTACATCGTCAAGCCGTTCGCCGGCGGTGGCGGCATGAAGAACCTCTTTAGTACGCACCCGCCGCTGGAAGACCGCATCCGCCGCCTGCGGGCGATGCGCAGCTACTAGGGTCCAGTTCGCGACTACGAATGAAGCCCCGCCGGTTTCGACGGGGCTTTTCGCTGCCCGCGAGAAGCGCAGGGCGGGCGTGATACTCTTGGTTCATGCGCACGACGATCGACATTGATGGGGAGCTGCTGGAAAAGGCGCGGGAACGCGCGGCCCAAGAAGGACGAAGCGTAGACGAGTTCCTAGCCGCCGCGGTTCAGGTCGCGGTGGACAAGGAACCACCAAAGGAACGGCCGTTTCCAACCTTCCACGGCAAGTTGCGGCCCGGCTTAAATCTCGACAAGACGTGGGAGCATATCGAGCAAGTCGAGGGGCCGTTTGCTGGTCCCTGACGTAAACGTTTTGGTCTATGCGCACCAGGATGAGCAAGGGGCATACGCCGACTGGCTCGAACGCGTCCTGGCAGGACCGGAACTCATCGGCTTTTCGGAGCTCGTCCTGAGTTCCCTCGTTCGCATCACGACGAACGCCCGCCTCTTCTCCCCGCCCAGTCCGCTCGACTCGGCGCTCGAGTTCTGTGATTGGCTGCGGAATCACCCGAACGTTCGGCTCGTCAGTCCCGGACCGGCGCATTGGGACATCTTCAGTCGGCTGTGTCGCGAAGCGAACGTGACAGGTCCTCGAGTGTCCGATGCCTATCTCGCCGCTATCGCCATCGAACACGATGCGGAGTTCATCTCAACGGTTCGCGATTTCGCGCGCTTTCCAGGGTTGCGCTGGCGGCACCCGCTCGGCTCGTGACCAGGCCCTCTTACTTTCGCGCGACAACTGAGTACATCAGCGGCATGTTCGGGACGCCCGCCGGGACGGTGTAGGCGCGCTCGTGCCCTTCGGCCGGGACAAGGCCTGGGCTCATGCGCCAGCCGTTGCTGTACGAATACTCGCGAAACGACTCAAGGCCGAGGCCAGCATCGAGAAGCGCCGTGATGACGTCGCTGGTGGCCCACGAGAACTCGTAGACCTTCTCCGGATTCCTGAAGTTCACAATGCCGGGCTGGTAGGCGGTCACCATTTCGCCGCCGGTACCCGTTTCGTGGCCCGCGCGCGCTCCGCCGTACGTGACGGCGATGTAGTCACCAACGCCGCCCCACTCCATCGGCTGGCCGCCGCCGAAGTAGTCGAAGCGGCGCGTCATCGCTTCGTCTTCGTCGTACATGCCTATGACCGGGTGGAACTCGACCACGATGAAGCGCCCGCCCGGCTTGAGTACGGCGGCAATGCCGCGCGCCCAGGTCGCCAGGTCCGATAGCCAGACGATGGCGCCGTAGGAGCAGAAGACCACGTCGAAGCGCTCGCCGCCGGGCGCTGCCGTGGCTTCGAGCCAGTCGTACACATCGGTGCGGACAAAGCGGGCCGGCACGCCCGAATCGGCCGAGAGTTGCTCCGCGAAGCGGATCGCTTCGTCGCTGATATCGACGCCGAGGACGTTCGCCCCGAGGAGCGCCATGCTCAGCGTGTCCTGGCCCGAGTTGCACTGGAGGTGCACGACCGAGAGCCCGCGAATATCGCCGAGCAGTTCGGTTTCTTCGGGGTAGAGCTTGCCGTGGCCGGCGCGGTAGAAGGAGGCCTGGTCTCCCTTGTGGCTGTTGTGGGCCTTCGTCGCCTCATTCCACGACTTGCGGTTCTGTTCGTGGACGTCCTTGAGCACCATGCCGGGCCCTCCAGCCTTCTACCCTAGCAACGTGTGGCGCAGCGGGCGAAACATCAGCCGGAGGCAGCCTTTAGGCGGGCGGCGAGTTCGGCCCGGTAGTGGGCGTCGGCGAAGCGGCGCAGGAGCGGCAGCTTCTCCGGGATGAAGCGTTCCACGGCGAGGTTGCCTTCGATGAAGCGCGCGCGAAACACCCAGGTGTCGTGAAGCGTGCTCTGCCACCACAGCTCGACGCCTGGGCCCCAATCGTCGGGCGCGATGCGGGCGTGACGGGCGTAGCCGCGCAGGTAGGCGTCCAGCCGGGCGTCGTCGAGGCACTCCATGAACGTCATGGCGCGGAGGACTTCGTAGACGGGCGGGAGCAGGCCGACTAACTCCCAATCGACCACGGCGAGCACGCCGCCTTTGGGCCGCAGCAGCACGTTGCGTTCGTGGTAGTCGCCGTGGCAGGG
>JBGOVF010000129.1:0-6631 GCA_041477975.1 Tepidiformaceae bacterium | reverse complement strand
GATCATCGGCCGCACGACGAACGGCAACGTCGAGAACCTCACCGCGTTTAACTTCAGCGACGGTTCGCGCGCCTGGCTCGCGACGCTGACGTTCCAGCCTAACGGGCTGGCCGCCGGAATCTGGGAGGACACCGGCATCGTCCCCACCATCTCCGCCCCCACGCGCTGGGACCTCTTCTCGGAGTTGGATGACCCGGCGCTCGCGAAGGCACTGCAGGTGCTGCCGGCTCATTAGTGCCCGACCGACTTAGCTTGGTCGCCATCGACAGGCCTTCATCTCCCCCTCTCCCGCGCAGTCGGGAGAGGGGGCCGGGGGGTGAGGGCTGGATGCCGCGCGCGGCGCCCTCCAGGCAACTCAAGTCGTAGCCGCGCTAGGACCGCGCCGCCTGGTCAGACGCCGTTCTGCACCTTGACAGCACCCGCCTTAGGCCAGCACCTCGAAGACGAACTCCACTTCCACGGGCACGCCGAACGGCAATTCGGCCACTCCGATGGCGATGCGCGCGTGGCGGCCGGCCTCGCCGAACACGTCAAGGAGGAGTTGCGAGGCGCCGTTGACCACCTTCGGGTGGTCGGTGAAGCCTTCGGCGCTGGCCACGTAACCGGCGACGCGCACGACACGCACCACGGAATCGAGCGAACCCAGGTGGCCGCGGACGATGCCGAGCGCGTTGAGCGCGCATTGCCGCGCCAGCCCGGCCGCGTCTTCGATGCTGACGTCGCGGCCGCACTTGCCCTGGCGGAGGATCTTGCCATCGCGCGTGGGCACCTGGCCGGAGACGAAGAGCAGGTTGCCCGTTTCGACGGCCGGCGCGTACAGCCCGGCCGGCTCGGGCGGTTCCGGCAGGACGATGCCGAGTTCCTTCAGCCGCTCTTCGGCGGTCACGCGTAGTCGCCGAGAAGCGTCGCGACCACGTTTTCGAACTCCTCGGCGCTGTAGCACTCGATCGTGATCTTCGCGCCCTTCTTTTGGGGCTGGACGGTCACGCGGGTGCTGAGCGCTCGCCGCAGGCGGCCTTCGATGTCGCTGATCGTGGCATCGCGGCGGGCGGTGACCGCGCCGGGTGTGTGGCTCGTGGCGGGCGTCTCGGCAAGGGTGCGGCGCACGTACCCCTCGGTGTCGCGGACACTCAGCCGCCGCTTCACCACCTCGCGCCAGGCATTAACGCGGCCGCGGCCTTCCGGCAGGCCAAGGAGGGCGCGGGCGTGGCCCTCGGTTATCTCGCCGGCGACCAGGCTGCGGCGAATCTCGCCCTCGAGCTGCAACAGGCGCAGGGCGTTGGCCACCGTCACGCGGTTCTTGCCCACGCGCTTCGCCGCCTGCTCCTGCGTCATCCCGTACTCCTCGATGAGGCGGCGGTAGGCCATCGCCTCTTCGACGGGGTTGAGGTCGGCGCGCTGGATGTTCTCGACGAGGGCGAGTTCGAGGCGGTTGACATCGACGACTTCGCGGACGACCACCGGCACGGTCTCGAGCCCGGCCAGGCGAGCGGCCTGCAGGCGGCGCTCGCCTGCGACGAGGCGGTAGCCGCCGTCCTCGTCCTTGCTGACGATCAGCGGCTGGATGATGCCGTGCTCGCGGATCGAATCCGAAAGCTCGCGCAGTTTCTCTGGTTCGAAGTGGGTGCGCGGCTGCTCCGGGTTCGGTGAGATGAGGTCGATATCGAGGTGGTCCGGGCCGGCACGCCGAGGCAGCTGGAGTGGGACCGCGGGGGCGGGCAGCAGCTGTTCCACATGGGCAACGGGCGGCTCCGGCTCGCGGACCGGCGGCGGCGCGGCCGCGGGTGGTGGTTGGGCCGCCTGGGGCGGCGCTGGCGGCGGCTCCGGTTCGATCGAGCTGCCTGCGAAGAGGGCATCGAGCCCCCGTCCAAGTCCTCGTTTCGGCTGTGTCATACGGCGACCCCCACGCGTTCGAGTAGTTCGGCGGCAACGGCGTCATAGGCGGTGGCCGCGCGGCCACCCGGGTCGTAACGGAAGATTGATTGGCCGCGACTCGGCGCCTCGCTCAGCCGGACCGACCGCGGGATGATGGTGTGGAACGTCTCGGCGAAGTGTCCGCGGACGTCATTGACCACGTCCTGCGCCAGGCGGGTGCGTACATCGAACATCGTCAGGATCACCCCCAGCACGTTCAGTCCGGGGTTCAGGTTCAGCCGCACCTTCTCCAGCGTCTCCATCAGCCGGCTCAGCCCTTCGAGCGCCATGTACTCGCACTGCACCGGGATGATGACGCTGTCGCTGGCGGTCAGCGCGTTAATCGTCAACAGGCCGAGCGAGGGGGGGCAGTCGATGAAGATCCAGTCGTACCGGTCGCGCAGGGGGTAAACGCCGTTCGCCAGGCGCCGTTCGCGGGCCATCTGGGGGACGAGTTCGACCTCGGCGCCGGAAAGTTCCCGGTTGGCGGGTACGAGGCTCAGGTGCTCGTCCTCAACGAACACGACGCACGACTCCATCGGCGTGTCGTCGAGGAGGACGTCGTAGGCGCCGGGCAGGCCGGCGCCGTCCACACCGAGGGCGCTCGTCGAGTTGGCCTGCGGGTCGAGATCGATCAGGAGCACACGCTGGCCGCGGCGGCCCAGGCCGGCCGCTATCGAAACCGCGGTGGTCGTCTTGCCGACTCCGCCTTTCTGGTTGACCAGGGACACGACCTTTGCACCCATCAGGCTGCCTCCCGCGCCAAGCGCGCTTCGATTTCTGGTCTTGCCGGGATGCCCGCCAGGCCCGGCGCTTCCACGGCAAGCGAACCCGCGGCCAGCGCGAACGCCGTCGCCGCTGCGATGTCGCCCGTCTCCGCCAGCCGGACGATGAACGCTGTGCTGAAGCAGTCCCCGGCTCCGGTCGGGTCGGTGGGATTGGCCGGGATCGCATCCCAGTGGACCGGTTTTGAACCTGGGGCGAACAGTGTAGCCCCACGGTAGCCACGTGTCAGAACGGCGGTCGCCCCGGACTCCGAAACGTGTTTCGCCAGGCCCTCGCCATCGGGCGTGTCCTCTTCGCTGAAGAACGCGAACCAGCCCGCACGGACGAAGCGATCGGCGATGCGAGGCGGATCGGGCGCCGGCAGGACCTCGCCGCGCGCGTTCGTGGTCCGCAGAGGTCCCTGGAGGCTCACGGCGACGAGCGGAATCTCTGTCACGGGGGGACGTTCGAACTCGTGGTAGGCGGGGGCGAGGATGAGCGCGTCGGCGGAGCCTAGCGAAGCCAGCGGGCCGTCCAGTTCAAGGGTGTCGCCAGGGGCCAGCAGGAGCTGCGTGCGGTCGCCGTTGGGGGCGTAGGCGTTGGCGTAGCGCGGCGAGAGGTCGCAGGGCTGGACGTGGAGTTCGATGCCGGCGAGCGCGGAACGGTCGTAGGCGGGGCTCAGGGTTGTGATCAGCGCCACCTGCGCTCCCAGCGAGGCGGCCATGCGGGCCGTGTAGAGCGATGGGCCGCCGGGCGCCCACGCGCCGTCGGGCGTGCGGTCTTCGGTCACGTTGCCGGCCACTACGATTCGCGTACCAGGCCTCCTTGGCGGCTCCTAGTGCCGCGCGCTGATGACAACCTTGCGGTTGTCGCCTTCGCCAACGCTGTTCGTCTCCAGTTCCGGGTCCTCCGCGAAAATGATGTGTACGAGCCGCCGTTCGGAAGCGGACATGGGTTCGAGCGTGATTGGCGAGCCCGTCTCCCGCACCCGTTCGGCCATGCGCCGCGCCAGGGAGACGATCCGTTCTTCGTTGCGGTGGCGGTAGTGCTCCACGTCGATCGTGACGCCGCCCCGGCCCGGGTATTTGCGCGCGACGATCAGGTTGACCAGGTACTGCAGGGAAAGCAGCGTTTCGCCGCGGCGGCCGATGAGCAGGCCGAGGTCCTCGCCCATGATGTCGATGACCGCGCGGGTGGTGCCGAGACCGTCCCCGGGCGTGACCGGCTCGCGGATCGAGAGTTCCGCGGGGATGTCGAATATCCGGAGGAGGTCATCGACCGTTTGGGCGGCGAAGTCTACTTCCTCGGCGTTGATGTCAGGGTCGACGGGCGGTTCGTCGTCGCGGTGGCGGCGTTCGGGGCGCTCCGGGCGAGGCCCGCTATCCCGTTCCGGGCGTGGAGCACGGTCTTCGCCCCGAGCGCCGCCTCGTGAGCGGCCGCGTGGGGCGCCACCGGCTTCAGGGGCGGGCCCCGCGGCTGGCTCGGCGCCGGCTTCTTCGAAGCGTCCCCGCACGAAATCGGCGTCGGTGAGCTTCGGGGATGCCACATCGAAGCCGGTGCGGGCCTGGGGGCGTGCGCCCCCGCGGTCACGGTCGCGGCCGCGCGGTGGCGGCCCGGCGCCTTCAGGCCGAGGACCCGCCGGGCCTGCCCCTTGTGCGCCTCGACCGCGCCCACCGCGGCCCTGGCCGGCCCGTGGGATGCGTGTATCCGGCGGGCCGGATGGCGGCGAGGCGCGTTGCGACCCGGCGACCCGTTCGACGCTCACCACGGCGTCCTTGCCGCCACGGCCAAAGAGGCCGCCGCGCTTGCCTTCGTCAAGTACAACGAATTCGACTTCGTCCCGGCTTGCGCCGAGCTGTTCGAGCGCCTTGTTAAGGGCGTCTTCGACGGTTTTGCCGCTTGCTTCGGCCCGATCCATTAGCAGTCCTCAATTCGCGAGCAGGTTGGACGGCCGCGACAGGCGAGCCCACGCTCGAGCCGGCCGCGGTAGCTGGGGCGCTGGTGGCTGGGCGCCCGTGGAACACTGGTTCGATCGCCAGGAACGGCAGGTGCAGGCCGTACGTCAGGATGTTGAACGCGATGCCAACGACCGAGTTCACCACCCAATACAGGCTGACACCCGATGGGAAGTTGAGAGCGAAAAAGGCGAACATCAACGGCAGCATGTAAGCCATCATTTGCTGCTGCGCCCGTGCTTTTTCGTCCATGACGGCGGGCGAAGCCGTCGTTTTCGTTTGGAGGTAGGTGGTGAGGCCAACAAGGGCCACCATGATGTAGCCGCCGAGCCCCTGGCTGGAACCGACGCGCAGGTCGAGCCCAAGGAAATGGTCCTGGAGCGGCACGGCATGCTGGACGAACGCCCACGGGTAGATGTGGCCGGAGAGCTTTTCGAGCGCCTCGGGCGAGGTGGCAAGGGCGATGCGGACAGAGCTGTACAGCCCGATCAGGACAGGGAACTGCAGCACCATCGGGCCGAGGCAGCCGAGCGGGTTCACTCCCGACTCCCGGTAGATCTTCATGATCTCTTCCTGGCGCCGCTTGGGGTCGGAGTACTTCTTGTTGATCTCGTTGATCTTCGGCTGGATGGACTGCATCGAGCGCGTGGCGTGCAGCTGTCGCAGCGTGAGCGGGAAGGTGAGCAGGCGGATGATGATCGTGAACGCGATGATCGCCAGCCCAAAGCTGCTGAACAGCACGTGGCTGAGGATGACCAGGAAGTTGATCATCGGGTTCATGAGGGCGATGGTGAAAATGTGGCCGATCATTTCGCGCCGCCCGCCAGGGGCACTTCGACGACCTGCTTGGCCTTCGGGTCCGCCCGATAGAGTTTTCCGGCGGTGGTGACTACGTAGGCCAGGCCGTCTTTCGCGACCAGGTTTGCCCGGATGGTGCCATCGCCAGCGAGCGGCACCTTGTTCAACCCCGTGCCGGTCGACGCATCCAGGAAGTTCACGACGGAAGCGCGGTCACCGACGACAAGCACGCCATCCAGGATAGCCGGGCCCGACTTGACGCGCGTGCCGAGGGCGGCGTCGCTGGACCACATCTGCGTAGCGGGGGCGACACTTATGTCGAGTGCGTACGTCTTACCTGAGAAGTCTCCGAAGTAGGCGACGTTGTCCTTGACCGCCGGCCGGGTCCAGACCCAGTCGTCGGCGCGGAAATCGGACTGCGTCGCGCCGGAGGTGGCATCCAGGATGTAGACGTGGCGGTTCAGGCTCGGGACGAAGAGCCGGCCGCCGTCGAGGAGCGTGAGGTCCGCAACTGAACCGCTGGCTTTGAACGGAGCCGGCCACTTCGCTGAGCCGTCGGCGAGGCTGAGCGCCTGGACCTCGCCATCCATAGTTGCCACGAAGACGGTATCGCCAGATACGACCGGCGTCGCCCAGACACCGCCATCGACCTTCTTCGGCTTCTCCCAACCCTTCGCCGGCGAACCATCGCTCGTATTCCAGGCGTAGAGCAGGCCTTCGGTCGTCGCGAAGAGGAGCTTGTCACCGGCGAGGGCGACGCCGCCGGTGATATTTCCGGAGATCTGGGCTTTGTCGCCGGCTTTGCCCGGCCAGATTGCGCGCCCGGTGGTGGCATCGAGGGCGAAAACCCCGCCGCTAAAGGAGGCAAAATAGATTCGGCCGGAGGCTTTGATGGCCGCTCCGTAGATAGCCTGGAGCTTGATCGCCTTTTCGTCCTCACGGTTGGTGTCGGGGAACTGCCAGAGCTGCGTAAGCGAGCCGTCGAGGGTGATTTCGAAGGCGCTGAGCTTGTCCTTGGACTTCGGGAAGTAGACGGTGCTGCCGTCGAAGGTGGGTTCCGCCCAGCCCTGGGGGTTTTCGATACGGACGCAGGCCGAAGCGAGGAGCGCGATGAGCACGAGCAGTGGCGCCGCCGCGAGGAGGCGGGGTATTTTCACCGGGTCATCGTATCAGCGGTGCGGGTACGGGATAGGTTTGAG
>JBGOVF010000149.1:0-6255 GCA_041477975.1 Tepidiformaceae bacterium | reverse complement strand
ATCGACGGGCAGGCCAACTTCGGCCATTCGGAACCTCCAGGGCGCCGCGCGGGCGCGAGATAGTTCGTTGCGGGTGCATTGTAGCGATTGGGCTGTCCCGCCGGTTCGCCCGGCTTACGCGGGCCGCTTCGCCAGGAAGAACTCGGAAGAGCCTGCGGGCACCTCGCTGTGTTCGAGCGGTTTCGCGAGCGCACCGGCGAATCCGGCTTCACGCAGCGCATCGAGCCACACCTGGCGAGGCAGGGCGCCGTTGATGTGGCGATCGAACTCGACGCGAGGCGGCTTGCCGTCTTCGTGGAGGATGCAGGCGTAGTCGACGATGTATTCGTATGTGCCGGGAGCGCCCGGAGTAGTCCACTCGAGGTAACGAAGGGCGCGGCCGACGCCGTCGTGACCGCCGTGATCCGTTTCGGGCGCGAAGTTCTCGGCGACGTGGTCAGGGCAGATGAGGGTTACGCCGCCGGGGTTGCAGTGCAGGAACGCAGTTGCCGCGAGCTGGCTGGCCTGCGCTTCAGTCGTGAGGTAGGCGGCGGCGTCGTGGACGAAGACGACATCGAAGGTGCGGCCGAGGCGGATGCTGAGCATGTTGCCCTGGACGTGTTTGAGGGCCGGGTTGAGCTTTCGGCTGAGCGCCAGCATCTCCGGGGAGCGGTCGGAGAGGACGACCTCGCCATGGACCCGTGGGGCATAGTGTGAGGCGTTGTTGCCGCCGCCCGAGCCGAGTTCGAGCCAGGATGTGGGTTCACGCCCGAGGGCCTTGGACACCTCGGCAAAGTAGAACGTGGCTTCCTCTTCGTAGTCCTCCGGAGCGGTCAGCAGGTGAAACCACTCCGCGAACTCGTGGTACATGCGGGGCGCATCGCTGGTCACAGGACGCTCGGGTCGTATTCCGTCGCGATGTGGCCGGCGGCCCTCAAGGCGTCATATTCCGCCTCCGGCAGTTTGAGCACCTCGCGGTAGACGTAATCGTTGTGCTCGCCGAAAGTGACCGGCGGCTGCGAGAACTCGACCGGTGTCTCGGGGAACTGCCAGAGCGGGCCGACGTATTCGTGCGTACCCGAGCCGGCCTGCGTTTGGGTTTGGAAGAAGCCGCGGGCGCGGAGGTGGGGGTCATCGAACATGCGCGAGGCTTCGAGCACCGGGGCGGCAGCGATGCCGGCGGCCTGCAAGACGTGCATCACCTCGTAGTCCTCACGCTCAGCGGTCCACGCGGCGATGTGGGCGTCGATTTCGCGGTAGTGCGCGGCCCGGCCCTCGTTCGTGGCGAAGCGGGCGTCGGCCGACCACGCGGGGTTGCCCATGGCCCGGCCGAGGGCCTGCCACTGCTCATCGGTTTCGACGTGGATCGAGACCCAGCGGTCCTCCATCGTGGCCGCGGTGCCGGGGGATTTCGCCGGGTAGACACCGCAGGGGTAGCGGCCGTGGACATCGCGGTTGCCGATGGCCGCCTGGGTGTGGCGGTTGAGGCTGTAATCCATGATCGCCTGGGTGAACATCGCAGCGGCGTTTTCGGCCTGGGCGATCTCGATGAGCTGGCCATCGCCGGTGCGGTCGCGGTGCCAGATGGCGGACATAACGGCGAAGGCGCCCTGTGCGCCGGCCAGGTAGTCGCCGGAGTAGATGGCGGTGTTCGCCGAGGGATCGGCGTCGTCGTAGCCGCGGAGGAGCGTGTGGCCCATGACCGCTTCGAGGTGCACGCCGAGGGCGCGCGCCTGGTAGTAGGGGCCATTGCTGCCATAGGCGGGCACGCGGACGAAGATGATCTTCGGGTTGGCCTGGCGCAGCCAGTCGTAGGTGATGCCGAGCTTCTCCATCGTGCCGGTCGCGTTGTTCTCGTAGACGACATCGGAGGCGGCGACCAGTTTGCCCAGCACCTCCATGCCCTCGGGCCGGCGAAGGTCGACGGTGAAGCTCTTCTTATTGCGGTAGAGGCTGACAAAGGTGGGGTTGTAGTTCCAGGGGCGCTCACCGGGGTCGCTATTGGGGTAGCCGCCGGCCCACGCGATGGAGCGTTCGAGGAGGAACTTCGGCGGGCGGGCCATCGCCCCGCGCGTCATTGGCTGGAAGACGAACGGGTTCTCGGGCTTGATGATCTCTGCGCCGAGGTCGCCCAGGAGCATCGTCGCGAACGGGCCCGCCCAGACGACGCAGAGGTCAATCACGCGGATGCCGTCGAGTGGTTTCGGGCTCATCGGGCGACCCCCTGGGCTGTGACTTCGGCGATGAGGTCGTCGCTGGCGCCGGCCTCTCGCAGGACCTCGGCCGTGTGCTCGCCGAGACGTGGAGCGGGGCGGCGCAGTTCCCACCCGCCCTTGCCCATGATGAACGGCCTGCCGGGCATCTCCACCTCGCCCATCTCCGGATGGCTGGCTTTCGCCCAGAAGCCGCGGTTGCGAAAGTGCTCGTCGGTGGACATGTCCTCCATCGAGAAGAGTGGGCCGCAGAGGACGTTCGCGCGGCGGGCTTCGGCCCAGACTTCGCGCTTCGTGCGCTCCAGGCACCAGCCCAGGAAGTGGACGTTCCACTCCTCGATGACGAAGGGATCCATGCGCTGGACCGGGTCGTTGAAGCGCGGGTCGTTGAGCCAGTCGGCGTGGTTGAGCATTTCGGCCACGCGGTCGGGGCGAAGGCCGGCGTTGGTGAAATCGACATAGCCATCGGCGCAGGGGTAGATGCCCTGAGGCATGCCGCCCGCGGCGCTGGCGGCACGCTCGCTCTTGCGGCCGCTGAATTGGAAGCCGATGGCCGTGGCGTGGCGACGATCGACGCCGCCGAAGTGCGTTTCGGCGATGGAGACATCGACGTGCTGGCCGATACCGTGCCGGGCGGAGGCAAAGATGGCGCCGAACATGGCGACCGCGGTGGCGGCGCCGGATTCGAAGAGCGCCGCCGTGCCGGCCATCTTCACGGGTTCTCGTTCGGGCAGGCCCATCGTGTACATCTCGCCGGCGAAGCCATACACGACGAGATCGGTGGCGCGGTAATCGCGGTAGGGGCCGGTCTGGCCGAAGTTGGAGATTGAGACGAGCGGGAGCGCGGGCTTGATCGCCCGGAAGAACTCGTAGCCCAGGCCGAGGCGGTCGAGCGTGCCAGGCGCGAAGTTCTCGACGACGAGGTCGGCCCGGGCGGCGAGCGCCGCGAGGGCTGCCTTGCCGGCGTCGGATTTCAGGTCGAGGACAGCCGAACGCTTGTTGCAGTTGAGGAAGAAGAAGAGGCCGCTCTTCTCCGGGTGGGGCTCGTTGCCTTTGAACGGGCCCAGGCGCCGCGCGATATCGCCGCCCGGCCTTTCGATTTTGATGACGTCGGCGCCGAAGTCGGCGAAGAGCCTGGTGGCGTAGGGGCCGGCGATGTGGTGCGTGAGGTCGAGGATGACAAGGTTGTCGAGCGCCTGCATTTTCCCTCCGGAGGGATGGATCCGGGACGCGGCGGGTTGCCGTCGGCGGCGAAACTCTAGCAGGCAGGCGGTGGTGGTGCAGCGGGCGGGATCTGCCCTCGCCTCGGCGTTTTGCCCCGGCGTTCGTTCGCGTATCGTCGCAGGTGAGCGTAAGCACCGCCCCGGAGGCCCCGATGAGCCGCTACGAAAACTGGCGCGACGACTATCGTTCGCGGGTGAAGAGCGCCGATGAGGCGATGAGCGCTATCCACGAACACGACCTCGTGGCGATCACGATTCTCGCGCCAACTGCGTTGACGGCGGCGTTCCAGAAACGCGCGAAAGAAATGGGCCACGTGGATACCCGCACGCTCGCGCCGCGAGAGGCCGCGCTCTTTGGGGCCGATGGCCCGAAAGGCGAGAAGGAGATCGAGATCTTCATCGGCGACGGGCTGCGGCCCGCCCACGACGCGAAGATTGCGACCTACCTGCCGAACACGTTCATGCTCGGGATGAAGGCGTTCGACGCGGGCCGCGAAGAAGCGCGCATGCCCGATGTCTTCTTGACCGGCTGCAGCGCGCCCAATGACCAGGGGTACGTCCATTTCGGCCCGCACATGTGGCTCCGGAAGAGCTACGCGAAGCGCTGCAAGAAGACGATCGCCGCCATCGACCCGAACATGACCCGGGTCCACGGCGATGTCTGGATGCACGTGAGCGAGATAGACACGTTCGTAGAGGGGCTGATCAAGCCTGTGGACATCCCGGCGGTCGAGCAGCGGATCAGGACGCTCTCGCCCGAGGGCGAGCGCCCCGCGCTGCTCGAATTGCTGGCGATGGCGACGCCGGACCAGGTCGCGCTCGTCGAAGAGATGTTCCACATGCTCCCGGCGAGCATGCTTGGGCCGGCGTTGGGCGTGGTGGAGGTCGATGCGGCGGCGCAGGGCATTGCCGACAACGTTCGCCAGCTGATCCGGGACGGCGATACGATCCAGGTTGGGGTGGGGCAGCCGAGTTCCCTGATGTTCCGGGCGGGCGCGTTCGACGATGCGCACCACCTCGGCGTGCACACAGAGCTGGGCTCGCCGGGGCTGGCAAAGCTCTGGGAGCGCGGCATCGTGGACAACTCGCTGAAGACGATGTACCGCGGGCGGTCGGTGGCGGTGGCGTGGTCGGGTTGCGATGGGACGGACTACAAGATCATCGCCGACAATCCGGCGTTCGAGCTCCACGACCCTGATGTGCTGCTGAACCCCGTGACGATGTCGCAGAACCGGCAGATGACTTCGATTAACAGCGCGATTGCGGTGGACCTCATCGGGCAGATCGCGAGCGAGGACCGCTTCGGCGGCCAGATGGTGAACGGCACCGGCGGGCAGCCGGATACGCACATCGCCGCAGCACTTTGCAAAACGGGGCGGGCCATCACGGTGATGCGTTCGACCGCGCTGGAGGGCACGCTGACGAAAGTGGTGGGGAAGCACGACGCGGGGACAATGGTCACGATACCGCGGTACCTGGCGGACACGATCGTGACGGAGTTCGGCGTGGCGCGGCTGATGGACAAGAACCACCGCCAGCGTGCGAACGAGTTGATCAGCATCGCGCATCCCGACTTCCGGGCTGAGTTGCGGAAGCAGGCCGAGGAGTACTGGGGAGCGGTCTAACCAGTTTCGGTTCTTGCCGTTGTCTCAATCCCGGGCGCCTGTAGCATCGGGCGCATGAGAGCGTGGTTTGCAGGCGGCCGGCGAAAGCGGGCCGCTGCGGGCGTGCTCATGGTGGTGTTCGTGGCAGGGGCAGCCGCGATCGTTGTGACCTCGATGGGCGGCGGTGGTAAGGCCGCGGAGCGCGTCGCCACCGCTCCCTCCTCAACGCCGACGGCGGCCTCGACGGCAACCCCGACTCCCGCGCCGACGCCCATCCGCTTCGCGGGCCTCCTTGATGGCGTGGCGATGAGCGAGTCGGAGTGGAATGCGCGCAAGGACCTGCTGCCCGTCGCGGTGATGCTGGACAACACCGTGGATGCGAACCCGCAGGCCGGGCTGGACAAGGCCGACGTGGTCTACGAGGCCTTCGTGGAAGGGGGGATCACCCGGTTCATGGCCGTGTATTGGCGGCAGGAAGCAGCCAAAATCCTGCCGGTTCGGTCGGCCCGCACGCCGTTCGTAGTGTGGGCGCGCGAACTCGGTGCGATGTACGCGCACGCCGGGAGCGCCAGCACGAACAACGATGCGAACGCGACCGGGCAGATCATCGAATGGGGCGTGAAGGACCTCAACGCATTCGCTCCGATTTCGGACGGCGCCTACTATCGCGATCCCGATCGGCAGGGGCCCCACGACCTTGGGACGAGCACGGGGGATTTACGCGAGGCCGGCCGCCAGCTCGGGTTCAACGGGCCACCGGCGGTGCAGGCGTGGCTCTACCGGTCGCCGGGCGATCCTCCCCTTACGGGCGCCGACGCCGGGGGCATCGAAGTCGACTTCCAGGGCAGCCGCGCGCCGTGGCAGCTCGTGCAGTGGAAGTGGGATGGGGTGTCGCGCTCCTATGCCCGGTTCCAGTTCGGCGGCCCGCACGTTGACGCAGTCAGCAGTCAGCAACTGCACGTCACCCCCGTCGTGGTGATGGAAACGCTTCTTCAGGTGGTTGACGATTCCGGCCATGTGTTGCTGTACCAGCTCGGCAGCGGCAAGGCCACGGTTTTCATGGACGGCAAGGCGATACAGGCTGTCTGGAAGAAGGCCGATCGCACGGCCCGGACACGACTCTACGCAAGCGACGGACGCGAAATCGCGTTCGAACGGGGGTCCACATTCATCGAGGTGGTCGGGCCGAGCAGCAAGCTCAGCTTCACAGCGAAGGCAGAAGATCTACCACCGATT
>JBGOVF010000529.1:0-2574 GCA_041477975.1 Tepidiformaceae bacterium | reverse complement strand
GTCTGATGGCGACCTCCACGTTAGTAGACAAACTGGAGGACTACACACGAGGACGGAACGAGGGAGACGACCTTATGGTCGCTCCCGCGCTTGTAGACGGCCACATTACCGCCCTGGAACCGGACAAGCATGCCATAGATTATGGGAAACGGATCGGGCCACGGTTTGGAATAACCTACTCAAACACCCAGTACGTGGAAACGGCGCTGGGCGCAGCCGTACATGACGGAACGATTCCGGCGGCGCTCGACTCCATGGTTTGGAATAGAGTCGACCCATTCGTCGTTCACCCAGCATCAGCAACAGCCAGAGACCGGCGAGCGAACATACACAGCCTCATGTACGAGCTCGCAGAGCGCATTAAATCCGGAGGCAGGTTTGTTCTCACCGTAGGGACCGGGAACAGTAAGGAAGAGCTCCTCGCACGGCTTAGAGTTGTGGAAGAGATGAAGGTACTCCTGCCGGCGACAGGATTCGAAGTTGTCTTTTCCAGCACAAACTTCGCATCAAGTGACGAAACGATATGTATGCACGACGAGCTGTACGGGTCGATAGCCGGGCTCATTGCTATGAAGCGATAAGGAGGCGATGCGTTCGCGGCGTCAGGCTGGCGCGCGCCACTCGCCCGATTTGCCGCCGCGCTTTTCGAGCAGGCGGACGCCTTCGATGCGCATGCCCCGGTCAACTGCTTTGCACATGTCGTAGACGGTGAGCGCCGCCAGTGTGACGGCTGTTAGCGCTTCCATCTCGACACCTGTCTTACCAGTGGTCTTTACGGTTGCGCGGATGCGGAGGTGCGTCGCGCCGGCTGGTTCCAGGTCAACCGTCACGCCCGTGATGGGCAGCGGGTGGCACATCGGAATGAGCGAGGAGGCCTGCTTCGCGGCCATGATCCCGGCGACACGCGCGACGGCGATCACGTCGCCCTTGGGCAGGCCGCCCTGCTGGATGAGCGCCAGCGTCGCCGGTTCCATGACGACAAGGCCCTCCGCGACGGCCTCTCGGGCCGTGTCCGCCTTCGCCGAGACGTCGACCATGCGCGCGGCGCCCGAAGCATCGACGTGCGAGAGCGCAGCGGGCGCGGGTTCAGACCGGGCAGTGCGCGGGCCGCGGCGCCTATCGTCCATGCAGTCGCCTCCACATGAGGGTCTCGTAGCCGTACACCAGAAGGTAGCCGAGGCCGCCAACCAGCAGGCCGCCGGGGACCCCCGCCCAGGGGGCAACCCACGTATCGCTCGCGATGATGCCGATGCCCGCCGCAGCGAGGAAAGTGAAGAACGCCCCGCGCCGGCGTTCGGCTTCGAAGCGTTCGCGAAGCGGGCTCCTGGAGATGGTCACTGGCGCAGTGTAGCGAAGTCGGCAACCGGCGGGTGGCGCCTTCGCCCTTGCCCGGCCGCTCGCGTACCCTACGCGCATGACCGAACCACGGCAGTATGCCGCCGCCGGAGTCGACATTGCCGCCCGGAGCAAGTTCGCGGCAAGCCTGCCGGGCATCCTCGCCCAGGCCCGCCGGCCGGAGGTGCTGAGCGACGCCGGCCCTTTCAGCGGGCTCTTCCGGCTCGGCGAGAAGTACCGCGACCCGGTGCTTTCGGCCAGCGCTGACGGCATCGGCACGAAGGTGAAGCTGCTGTTGGCGGCGAACCGGCTCGACCTCTGTGGGCCTGACATCGTCGGTCACAGCGTGAACGACATCATGGCCTGCGGCGCCGAGCCGATCTTCTTCCTCGACTACATCGCCGGGAACGGGCTGAGCACCGAGCAGAAGCAGACCATCGTCGAGGGGGTGGCGCGGGCCTGCGCGGCGCAGAATTGTGCGCTCCTTGGCGGCGAGACGGCGGACATGCCGGATGTCTACGCGCCCGGCGACTTCGACCTCGCAGGGTTCATCGTCGGAGTGGTGGAGGGAGACAGGATCATCGATGGGACGAAGATCCGCCCGGGCGACGTGCTCCTCGGCATCCCGAGTTCGGGGCTGCACACGAACGGCTTTTCGCTGGCGCGCAAGGTGCTGGGCATCGCCGACGGCGAGGACGAGGCGGAAACCCAGCGTCGCCTGGCGGAGCGCCCGGCGCTTCTCGGCGGGCAAACGGTCGGCGAGGCGCTGCTGGCGACGCACCGGCCGTATTACAAGCTCGTCGCGCCCGTGTTGGACCGCGTCCACGGGATAGCACACATCACCGGCGGCGGTTACGTCGAGAATGTTCCCCGCATCCTGCCCGCGGGCGTGACTGCCCGGTTCGATACCGCGAGCTGGCCGGTGCTGCCCATCTTCCGGCTGATCCAGCAGCGAGGCGAAGTCTCCTCCGAGGAGATGTACGAAGTCTTCAACATGGGCATCGGGCTCGTGTTGATGGTCGCGCCGGACGATGCCGCGAGTGTATTGGAGGCCATCCCCGAGGCCATGCGCGTGGGCGAGATCGTCGCCGATACCGGGCGGCGGGTGGAGCTGCGGGGGCTTTAGGGCTGGTAAGGGCGCTGGCCGGCGTCGTACCCTGTACCCGGGAATCGCGCCATCTCCTCAGGCAGGTGTGGTGCACATGGTTAGCGTAGAAGACACGATCTCGCGGAGCTTCG
>JBGOVF010000205.1:0-5162 GCA_041477975.1 Tepidiformaceae bacterium | reverse complement strand
TCGTCTACTCCCCATCCATTCGATGACGAGGAGGTCCAGTTCCTCTCCGCCCTGGTTTCGCAGGCGGCAACGACGATCCGCGGTGTTCAGCTCAACCACGACCTGCGCCAGGCGGAGCAACACCTGCGGGCGATCTTCGCCAATGCCCCGGTCGTCGTCTCGGTCTACGACACGGCGCGGCGCGTGACGTTGATGGAAGGCGCCTCGCTCGCTTCGATGGGGATCGACAACAGCCGGGTGGTGGGCAAGCTGCCCGAGGCGCTCTTCCCGGCGGCCGCGGCCGAACGCGTTAACGAATCGGTCTCCGCGGCTCTCTCCGGAGAACAGCTCTCGGTCATCAGCGAATGGGCCGGGCAGTTCTACGAAGGCCACTATGCCCCCCTTCGCGACCACGCCGACGAGGTCGTCGGGGCGATTTCCGTGGTTTCGAACGTCACCGAACGCATCCGCACGGAGGTCGAGCTGCGCGAGCTGAACTCCAGGCTGGAGGAGGCGAGCGCCACCGCGCTCAACCTGGCCATGCGCGCCGAGGCTTCCGCCCGGGCGAAGTCGGAGTTCATCGCCAACACCAGCCACGAGATCCGGACGCCGATGAACGGCGTCATCGGGATGACCGCACTCCTCCTCGAAACCGACCTCTCGCACGAGCAACGCGAGTTTGTCGAGACCGTGCGTGATAGCGCCGATGCCCTCCTTACCGTGATCGACGACATCCTCGACTTCTCCAAGCTCGAGGCGGGGAAGATGACGATCGAGGTGATCGACTTCGACCTGCGCGCGGTGATCGAGGATGTCGCCAACCTCCTCGCCCCCACCGCCCAGAAGAAAGGCCTCGAGTTCACGGCCGCGCTGACCCCGCCCGAGTTCCCGTCGCTCCTTCGGGGCGACCCCGGACGGGTGCGCCAGGTGCTCACGAACCTGGTCGGCAACGCGATCAAGTTCACCGACAGCGGCGAGATCTCCGTGAGCGCCTCGGTCTCCAAAGACGAGCCAGAGCGGCTGGTGGTGCGCCTCGCGGTCACCGATACCGGCATCGGCATCGCTGCGGACCGGCAGGCGGCGATCTTCGAGAGCTTCACGCAGGCCGATGGCACCTCCACGCGGCGGTTTGGCGGCACGGGCCTCGGGCTCACTATCTCCAGGCAGATCGTGACGCTGCTGGGGGGACAGATCTTCATCGAAAGCAAGCAAGGCCGCGGCAGCACCTTCTGGGCCGAGCTGCCGTTCACGCGCCAGCCGGGGTCGGCCGCGGCCCAGCGGCCCTCCAGCACGCTCGATCGCGCGCGGGTGCTCATCGTCGACGACAACGAAACCAACCGCCGCATCCTGCGCGAGCAACTGCTCTCGTGGGGCTGTCAGCCGATCGAGGCGGCGAGCGGCCCCGAGGCGCTCGAACTCTTGGAGCGGGACCCCCTGCCGGTCTCTCTGGTGCTGATGGATCTGCAGATGCCGGGCATGGACGGCCAGCAAACAACGGATGCCCTGAAGCGAGACCCGCGACGGGCGGAGCTGCCGGTCGTCCTGCTCTCGTCGGCCGGGGCCCTGCGCCCGGAAGAGGCGGCTGCCCGCGGCTTCGCCTCCGCCCTGGTCAAACCGGTGCGCCAGTCGTTGCTGCACGATGCCCTCGTTAACGTCCTTCACAGTGGCCGCCGGGCGGAGATGGCCGCAGTGCAATCGCCCGGCGTGCAGGACCCGCAGCTCCAGATCAGCGTGCTGCTGGCCGAGGACAACGCCATCAACCAGAAGGTTGCCGGGCGGATGCTGGCGCGCTGGGGCTGCCGCGTGGACGTCGTCGACAACGGCCGGGCGGCGGTCGATGCGGTGGCGGGTGGCCGCTACGACGTCGTCCTGATGGACTGTCACATGCCCGCGATGGACGGCTACGAGGCCTCGCAGGCTATCCGGCGCGCGGAGCTGAGCGGCTCGCGGCATGTTCCGATCGTGGCAATGACCGCGAACGCGCTCGAAGGGGACCGGGAGCGCTGCCTGGCGGCGGGCATGGACGACTACGTGCGCAAGCCGGTGAAACCGGCGGAGCTGCTCGCGGCCCTCGTGCGCTGGTCGCGCCCTGCCCTCGCCGCCGCCCGCGAAGACGAGGCCGCGGCCGCGCCTGTGCTCGATTCAGGGCCGCTGTTCGACGCCTGCGACGGCGACCGGGCGGTTATGCGCGAGATCGAAACCGAGTTCCTCAATTCCGCCCCCGCCGCGTTCGCACGCGTTACGGCCGCGGTCGAAGCGAACGACGCCGCGGCGCTCGTCGCGGCCGCGCACAACCTCAAGGGCAGCTCCTGGGCGATCGGCGCCGTCGCGCTCGGCAAGGTCCTCCAGGAGCTGGAAGATGCCGGCCGCAGTGCCGGCCTTGCCCACGCTGGTGATCTCGTCCAGCGAGCGCAGGCTGAACTCGGGCGCCTCCAGCAAGCGCTTACGACGCCCGGCGAGGAGCGCGCTGCTTGAAGATCCTGGTGGCGGACGACGACCCCGTCTCGGCCCTCGTGCTGCGGCGTGCCCTCGAACGCCTCGGGCACGGTGTCGTCGTCGCGTCCAGTGGCCTCGAGGCGCTGGTACTGTTTAGCCGCGAAGCGCCGCCGGTCGTCGTTTCGGACTGGATGATGCCGGGCCTCGACGGCCTGACGCTCTGCGAGCGGATCAGGTCGTCCTCCGGGGAGAGCTACACCTATGTCATCCTCCTCACGGCCAGGACGCAGAAGGAGGACCGCCTGCGCGCGATCGATGCGGGCGTCGACGACTTCCTGACGAAGCCGTTGGACCTGCCCGACCTGGCCTCGCGCATCCGCGTCGCCGAGCGGATCATCACCTGGCAGCGCCAGCTGCAGGAGGTGAACGAGTCGCTCGTGGCCAGTTCGCGGGCGCTCGCCGAGCAGGCCAACGAGATCGACCGGATGCGCCGCGAAGCGGAATACCTGGCCTCGCACGATTCCCTCACCGGCGTGCTTAACCGGCGCGCCTGGTTCGAAGCAGCGGAGTTCGGCGCCCACACTTCGCTCGCCGTGTTCGATATCGACCACTTCAAGCGGATCAACGACCGCCACGGCCACCCGGCGGGCGACGCCGTGCTCCAGCAGTTGGCGGCGCGGATGACCGCGGCCGGCGGCGCCGCAGCGCTCATGGGCCGGCTCGGTGGGGAGGAGTTCGGTGTGCTCTTCGCCGACGAACTTCCGGCCGCCGAGAGCGCGGCCCGGGCACTCGTTGCGGCCGTGCTCGACCGCCCCTTCCGCCTGCCGAACGGGCTCGAATTGGCGCTCAGTCTGAGCGGCGGATTCGCGCCCTTCCCCGGCGGCCGGCGGACCGCGGAGCAGGCGGTCGCCCTTGCCTACGACGCCGCCGATCGGGCGCTTTACGCGGCCAAGGATGGCGGCCGCGGGCGGCTGTTCACGAGCGTGACCAGGGCGGCGTGAGAGCAAAGAGCGCAGAGCGCGCGACTGAGAACTGAGAACTGAGAACTGAGACTTTCTACACGTTACCGTGTAGGATAGCGCCATGGAACCGCGGTTGCGAGCGAGCAAGGGGAGGACAGAGCGGTGGACGGCGGAGCGGATCGCCGCCCTGCGCGCCGCTCTCGGGTTGACCCAGGCCGGCTTCGCGGGCGAGCTCGGCGTGCGCCAGCAAACGGTGAGCGAATGGGAAACCGGCCGCTACCTTCCCCGCGGCGCGAGCGCGCGGCTGCTCGGGATGCTGGCCGAATCGCGCGCCCCCTACGGGGAGAGCGCGGAGCAAAGAGCGCAGAGCGCAGAGGAATCGTGATGAGCCGCTCCGCGCCTGCTCCGGAGCTCTCTGCTCTGCACTCTGCGCTTTTCGCCTCGGAAGCGGAGCTTGCGGGGCGCTGGGCCGCCGGGCTGCGGGGCGCCCTGCGGCTGGCGGATGGCCGCGGCCTGCGCATCGTGTTCCCCGGCGTGCCCGGCGGCGGGAGCGGCCCCGATTTCCGCGGCGCAATCCTCGATGCCGGCGGGGACCTGCTCCGCGGCGATGTCGAGATCCATCTCCTCGCCTCCGGCTGGCGGGCGCACGGGCACCACATCGATGACGCCTACGCCGGGGTCGTGCTCCACGTCGTTGCCTTGAACGATGGCGGAGGGGTTTCCACCGCCCACGCCTCTGGCCGGGCCATCCCCCTCCTGGTCGTGCGGGCGGCGGGCCAGGCCCGGTTCCCGCCGCCCTTCACGCCACCCTGCGCTCTGCTCTCGGCCCAGGGGCGGGATCCGGCCGCGGCCCTCGAACGGCTCGGGCTCCGGCGCTTGCGCATCAAGGCGGCGCGGGTAGCGCCGCTGGTGGCCGGCGCCGGCGCCGGCCAGGCGCTCTACCAGCTCCTCCTCGAAACGCTCGCCGGGCCGGCCAACCGGGCGGCCTTCGCAGGCATCGCCCGTCAGCTTCCACTGGCCGCTCTGCTGGAACGCGCCGGCAGGCCACTCGAAGCGTTGGCCATCTCGCGCTCTGCCGCCCTTGCCGCCGAACTGCGCGGCGCGGCCGCGGGGCAGGTGCTGCGCCGGGCCGGGCTGCGCCCGATGGCGGCGCCCGGCCGCCGTCTCGATGGCGCCGCGGCGCTTTTCGCACACCTCTGGCCCAAAGGGGCATCGCCGTGCTGGCCCCCAGCGCTGGTGGCCGCTGGCCTCGCGGCGCCGCTGCGGGCGCCGGGCCTTGGCCGCGCGGCGCTGATCGAGTGCCGCGTCAACGCAATCCTGCCGGTCGCGCTTGCCGCCGGCGTGGCCAGCGAGGCCGCGATCGAAGCAGCCTGGCTGGCGCTGCCCTCGCCCGCCACCTACGGCCGCCTGCGCCGGCTCGAGTCGTGGCTGGCGCCGGGCGCGGCGAAGCCGTTCACGAGCGCCGCCCGCCTCCAGGGCGGGCTCCTCCTCCACGCCGATTACTGTACGAAGGGCATGTGCGGGCGCTGCCCGCTTAGTTGTTAGTTGTCAGTTGTTTGTTGTTAGCCGTCGCGCCCCCAACAACTAGCAACTAGCAACTCGAAACTACTGCCCCAGGACCACCGTCCACGTCACCTGCGCCGAGACCGCGATCCAGTAGGAGTTCCCGCGGCGGAGGACCGTGAAGTCGTTCGCGCCGGGGGCCGAGGATCCGGGGAAGTTCCCCAGGTAGCGCTGCACGCTGCCATCCCAGAACCAGATCACCAGGATCGTGGTGGAGACGTT
>JBGOVF010000284.1:0-4056 GCA_041477975.1 Tepidiformaceae bacterium | reverse complement strand
GCCCATGATCGGCCGCCAGTTTCCGAACGTCAGCGCGAACGTGAAGGCAAACGCCGGCAGAGCGACGATCGCGGCGCCGGTGAGCACGCGCGCGGACTTCACCGCCATGGGGCTTGCCGTCCCGCCGAACAGCCAGAGCGAGGCAGCGAAGACGCACATCGTTATCCAGCCCAGCGTGCCCGCGTGAACGTGCGAAAGGACGACCTTGCGGCTGAAGTCCACAACGTCGGTGCCGTTCAGGATGCCGATGACCACGGTCCAGGTGAAGACCACCATCGCCACTTGCAGCAATAGCAGCACTTCGCGGCGTAGCGGGTGCACCGTGCCCGGGGCGCCCTGAGCTTCGATCGCCATGTCTGTCTCCTGGCCGTTGTACGTGGTTCCAACGCGGAATATAGCGGACGCTCAGTTCCGCGACAGTGCCATCGCCACTTCCGGTGACGGCGGGCGCTTTGTGGCTGCGGATCCGCAACTAACCCACACTACCGGGATGCGACGCGCAGCCTTCCTCGTCCTGGTGCTGACGGCCATCGCGCCCGTGAGTTGCGGCGGCGGATCCGATGGTTCCGCGACCTCTGCCTCCACCTCCGTCGCCTTTGACACCGCCCGCGCGATGGCAGACGTGAACTACCTTGTGAACACCATTGGCCCGCGCCCAGCCGGCTCCCCCGGCGCCGAAGCCGCCGCAAAGTACATCAGCGACGAACTCGGGAAGGCCCACTTTGGCGTGCTGCGCAGCTCGTTCACGTACGAAACCGACCCGAACCGGCCGGCCGCGTTGAGGGCGGGGAGCGAATCCATCGAGGCGGCTACCGTCGCAGGTAGCCCGAGCACCTCGGCCTCCGGCACTCCGGTCCTCATCGGCGCCGGCGACGCTGCAGGCCTGGCCGGGCGACGCATCGATGGCAAGGTTGCCGTCGCCATGCGCGGCGGCGGGACTTTCGGCGACAAGCTGGCGGTCGCCCGCCAGGCGGGTGCGGTCGCCCTGGTGCTCGTGAACAACGACACCACACCGCTCCTGGCCAACCTCGGCCCCAGCACGGATATCCCGGTTGTCGGCGTCGCGGCCTCGGCGCTCGCTCGGTTGAAGGCGGCGGAGTCGGCGGGAGCACCGGTCACCGTGAGCGTGCCCGCCGGCGAGACCGTGACCGACGTCAACGTGATCGCGCGGCCCGCAGATGGCCACACCTGCGAAGTGATCGTCGCCGCCCACTACGACACGCTGCCAGGGTCAACGGGCGCGAACGACAACGCCAGCGGCGTCGCGGTCATGCTCGAAGTCGCACGCCAGCTCGGGGGCACGCGGCCGCCTTCCGGGCTCTGCTTCATCGCATTTGGGGCGAGGTTTGCCGGGTTGCAGGGGAGCAAGGCCTACGCCGCCACGCTGAAGCCAACCACGCTGCCGGTGGCGGTCATCGACCTCTACGCACTGGGGACGGCGAAGGAGGTCCAGCTCATCGGCGACGGCCGCCTGCAGAGGGACGTCATCGACCTCGCCGCACCGCTCAAGATTGCGGTGCGGCAGGCCGGGGCCAATGCCGGGATCGGCACCGACGGCGAAGTCCTGCGTGCCGCCGGGGTGGCCGCCATCGACCTCACGTCGCTCGAAGGCCAGGGCGCGAGCCAATCGGCCGACACGCTTGCCGCCGTCGACAGCGCGAACATCGCCCGCGCAGGGCAACTTGCGGCCGCCCTGGCGACCTCTGTCCTGAAGAAGGGCGGACCCTAGTCCTCGTCGTCCCAAGCGTCCTTGACCTTTTCGGGCGTCGCCGGCGCCGGGGCTGCCTCGTCTTCCGATTCGTCGGCCTCGACGTTCGCCGCCGCCGCAGCCGGTACCGCGGCGGGCGGCGGAGCAGGAGTTGGGTCCTCCAGTTCGATACCGAACCGCTTCGCCTGCTTCGCCGTCTCCCTGTACACGCCGCCGCCCTGGCGGGCGGGCGTGCCCGGGTTGCCGTTGATGCCCATGTTGAACTTCGTCTTGCTGGCCTCGTTGTTCCAGTACCAATGAGCCTGGTTGCTCTCGTTCGTGTAATGGAAGCCCGTCAGCGGGATCATCTTGCCGTCTTTCGTGTTCTGAACCTGCTTGTGGGTGACGCTGATGTGCTTGCCCTTGAGGTTCTTCACCACCGAAACGCCCGCGCCGCCGGTCAGCTGAATGCCGGAAGGGAGCGGTACCGTCATGCGCTGAATGCGCGCGGCGCCGGCCAGCATCCGGTTGATGACGCGGTTGCCCACCAGGCGCTGCCCCGAAACGACGGCGGCCGGCGTCAAGGGCCCGAGCCCCGGCGGCGCGATACGCGGAGAACCGTCTCTAGCGGCGGCGGCGGGCACGCGCTCCCGTGGGCGCTGCGCTCGCGTCCCATCTCGCTGGCGATCCTGCCCCTGCAATCTGCTGCTGTCGTCCACGCGCTGCTCCGTCCGGAGAAGGTACAGCATCGAAACAACCTCCGCCGTCCCGCACGCCGCGATTCGTGCGTTACGCTGACCGGCGTGAACGCGCAGATTGAACTGCAGCAGGACTACGCCCGGGTCGTCCTCGCTGGCGCGCCGGCTCTGGGCGAGTGGCTAACCGATGCTCTCGAGACTGTGCGCGGCGACGGCGAAACGCGCGTCGTGCTCCTCGATGCGACGGGGGGTGTGCCGGCCGATTGGCGGTTAGCCCAGGGCGAACTCGATGCGCTCGCGCTGTTCGACTTGCCGGTAGTGTTCGCGTTCGAAGGCGCGCTGGCCCGCGCCGCCGCCGAGGTGGCGTTGGCGGCTGACATCCGCATCTGCGGACAATCGAGCTCACTCCAGGGCCCTCTTCGCAACACGCGGCGCGTGCTCACGCTTGCGGGCGAAGCGGGCGCGCTGCCGCTGGTCATCGGCCAGGTTGTCTCCGCCGACGAGCTGCTGGGCAGCGGGCTTGTGTCGTCGGTCCAGCCTGCTGGCGCGGTCCTTGCGGAAGCCGAACGGCTCGCGGCCGTCATCGCTTCGCGCGGGCCTTATTCCACTCGCCTGGGCAAGGAAGCGATCTGGCGGGGGCTGCCGTTGGCGCTCGAACAGGCCCTTCGTTTCGAGACCGATTTGACCTTGCTGCTCCAAACAACGAAAGATCGCGCGGAAGGGGTTCGAGCGTTCTTAGAAAAGAGATCTCCGAATTTCACAGGTGACTAGCGAATGATTGTCCTTCTCGAAGAACCCGAGGCATGGTCGCTGATGATGCTCGTCAGCGCCGTCGCCATCGACAGCGCCGATATCTCCGAAGCCGGCAAGGAGGCCATCAAGCGTTGGCGCTCCGATCGGCCCGAATCCAGCCCGGAAATGCAGAAGCTCACCGAGGACATCAACAAAGCGTTGAATGCCCACCTCGATACGAAGTTCCTGCGCCGCGTGAAGAACCGCGGCTGGTACGAAACGGTGAAGAAGTAATGCAAATCCAATTCACAGACGACGAACTGGCCGAGGCCCTCACCATCCTTATCAACCGCATGGCCGATGAATCCGGCCTGCCGGATAAGGACCGCGCGATGCTCAAGCGCTGGCGCTCAGCGCAGATGAAGGTGGGCGGCGACGACATGGACGACCTGGTGCGCAAGGTCAACGACGACTTTGCGCAGGGGCTGGTGCGGCGGGAGCGTTCGCGCATCCAGAAGCACGACTGGAACGACTGAGGCTGCGGTATCCTGTAATCATGATCGCGCGAAGCAGCAGGCTGGTGACCCTGGACGAGTTTCTGGCTATGCCAGAGACCGAGCCCTACACCGAGCTGGTGGATGGCGTGCCGGAGCAGAAGCCCGTGGGAAAATGGCGGCACAGCATTGCCCAATCAAACCTCGAGCACCTGCTGAGGAGTCACCCCGCGACTCAACGCGGACGCGTCATCCCTGAGCTAGGTTTCAAGTTCCCGCGCACGACGGCCGGCAACCTGAGAGTTCCAGACGTGTCGTTCTACGCCCAATCGCCTCTCCACTCGGAAGTCGACGACTACCCCGAACAAGCGCCCGACCTGGCAGTGGAGATCCGCTCCAAGGGCCAGAGCCTGCGCGGTCTCCGCGAACGGCTCGCGTTCCTGCG
>JBGOVF010000115.1:0-6893 GCA_041477975.1 Tepidiformaceae bacterium | reverse complement strand
GTGTCCACCCAGCCGCCGCGGTAGCCCGCAAGCAATCCCAGCCCCAGCCCGAGGAATAGCGATCCGCTAAGGATCACGACCACCGTGAAGATGATCGTCGTCCGGGCTGCGTAAAGCACCCGCGAGAACAGGTCCCGCCCCAGCGCGTCCGTTCCAAAGAGGTGGTCCGCCGACGGACCCTGCCGCACTGCACTCACCGTCAGCTCCTGGTCGTTCGGGTCGTGCGGTGCGATGAGTGGCGCGAACACGCCGGCCGCATAGAAGACCAGGAGGAACGCCACGGCGCACAGGGCAATCTTCTTCCGGACAAGCAAGCGGAAGAATCGCCAGCGCTTCAGCGGCGTCGTTTCCAGTGTGCTGCCGAAGTCCTCTGTGGCCGAGATCGCCATTGCTACCCTCGCGCCGCGCCGACCCGCACCCGCGGATCGATGAAGGCGTACGCCACGTCAATGAGCACGTTCGCCATCACGAAAAGGAACGAACTGAAGAGCACGAGGAACAGGATCACGTCGAAATCGGGCGCGAGCACGGCGTCGAGCGACTCACGGCCGATCCCCGGAATACCGAATTGCAGTTCGATGAAGAGCGAACCCCCGGCGATCCCGGGCAAGGAAAGCCCGATCACCGTGATCAGCGGTAGCAACGCGTTTCGAGTGATGTGCGTTATTACCACGGTGCGTTCCTTCAACCCTTTCGCCCGAGCCGTCCGTACATAGTCTTCGCTCAACACGCCAATCACCGAGGCCCGCATGAAACGCGCGATCCCGGCGACGCCGGGAAGCGATAGGAGCAGCACCGGAAGGATGATGTACGTGCTGTAGACGGTCTGCGGCCACCTCAACCCGACCAATCCGAGCTTCACTGCGAAGAACCACTGGGCGATAGGGATCAGCACGAAGATCGGGATGGCATCGATGGCCAGCCACGAGCCGATCGCCAACGGGTCCAGGAACGTGCCGCGCGCCAGCGCCGCATACACGCCGACGCAAATTCCAAGCGCGAACTCGATGAGGATGGCGGCGAAGCCGATCCGCGTCGAAATCCACATCTTCGGCAGGACCACTTCCTTGACCGAGAACTCCTGGTGGCGCGTGGAGATGCCAAGGTCGCCGTGCGCAAGGCGGTCCATGTATTTCACGTACTGCACGTAGATCGGCTGGTCGTAGCCGTAGCGCTTGCGCAGAATTCGCGCCTGGTCTTCCTGGTAACGCTGGCCAAGGATCGTGTCCACCGGGTCGCCCGGCGCGAGCCGCAGCATCCAGAAGACGAGCACCGAGAGCACGAACAGCACGGGGATCGCCCAGAGCAGCCGGCGGATCGTGTACCCCAGTAGCCCTGGGCCCATGCGGCGCTTACTCCGGCTTAATCTCGATGAACCGGTACTTCGGCACCGTCATCGAGACGGCAGGATAGCCCTTTACACACGGCTTCACGAGCAGGTGGTCCACCGGCCAGAAAATCGGGATGATCGATGCGTCGTCCAGTATCTTCTGCTCGGCCTGGGCGTAGAGCGTGTAGCGCTTCGTCCGGTCCGTCTCCGTCCGCGCCTGCTTGAGCAGCGCATCAACCTGGTCGTTCTTGTAGTGCGTGTAGTTCAAGGTGCTGTCGCTCGCGAAGAGCTTGCCAAGGAAGTCCTCCGGGTCCGGGTAGTCCGCCGACCAGCCGTCGCTCAGCATCTGGAACGTGCCTTTCCGCTGCTCGCGGAGGAACGCCGAGGTGTCGACCGCCTGCAAGTCCACGGTCACGCCCAGGTTGTCCTGCCAGCCCTTCTGGATCGCTGCGAGCAGGTCCGGAGGGGCACTGCCGCTGCCGCCGTAGTTGAGCACGATGCGCGGGATGTTGCTCCCGTACTTCGATTCGCTTAGCAATTGCTTCGCCTTCGTCGGGTCGTACGGGTAGGCGCGGATCGACTCGGTATAGCCGGGCATCTCCGGCGGCAGGAAGCCATCGGCCACGCGCCACGCGTTGTAAAGCAGCACCGTGTTGATGTTGTCCTTGTCGATCGACATCGCGAAGGCCTGGCGCACCTTCGGGTCATCGAACGGCGGTTTCGAGGGGTTCAAGTTGAAGTAGAACGTGGCCATATTCGGCACGGCGAGGTAGTCCTTGCTCAGGGGACTCGTGCCGGCCTTCACCGCGTCGAGTTGCGACGCCGGGAAGGCGCCGACGTGGACCTCGTTGTTTTGGTACTGGGTGAGCAGCGAGCCGCCGGCCAGGTTGAAGTCCACCTCGTCCAGCTTCGGCGCCCCGAGATGGTAGCGGTCGTTCTTCACAAGCCGGATGATCTCTGCCGGCTTGAACTCGGCCAGTTTGAACGGCCCGGTCCCGTTTGGGGTCCTCGTCCAGTTCCTCGGGTCCTTTTGAATCTGGTCCTTGTCAACCACGAACGCAACCGGGTACGTCAGCTCGGAGAGGAAAAAGTCGCTGGGTTCGACCAGTTGAATCTGTACCGTCTGCTCGTCGATGACCTTCACGCCACTTACCGATGTGGCCTTGTTGTCGTAGCGATCCAGCAGGCCAACGACATTCCCCAGGTACGCCTTCACCGTCGGCGATGCGTTCGCCGGGTCGGCCGCGCGATCGATGCTGTACTTGAAGTCGTCCCCGGTAACGCGGCGGCCCTTGTGGAAAACGACGTTGTCCCGCAGGTGGAAAGTGTACGTCTTGCCATCAGGCGAAACGTCCCAGCTCTTGGCGATATCCGGCTGCACCTTCAGGGTGGTGTCCAGCGTGACCAGCCCGCCGAAAATTTCGACAACGTATTCGCTCGTGGCCACGTCCCCAACCTGGATCGGGTCGAACACCGTCGCCGGGTCGCTGCCGGGGACGATCAACGTCTCGCCATTACAAATGTTGCCCGACGCCGTCTTGGGCTTGTTCGGGGTGCCCCCGTTCCCGCTCGAACCGCTGTCGTCCCCGCCGCCAACCAGCGCTATCGCGAACACTACCCCCACCGCGAGGATGAGGAAGGCCACGAAGCCCATCATGAGCGTCAACGTTCGGTTCGACATGGGCACCTGCCAGCGGCGGATTCTCTGGAAGTACGTCGGCCGGCGCCCGCGCGATCCGTTGGGCGCCGGGGCCGCGAGTGGAGAAAGAGTACACGGGATTCCAAACCCGTAACATCGAATTCAAAGGCGGGGGAAATCCGCCTTTACACCGCTCGCAGGCCGACTACCCGGAGCGATCAGGCGTGTGGCTGGATAACGCGTAGCCCGAGTTCTTCCAACTGTTTCACGTCCACCGGCGTCGGTGAACCCATGAGCGGGTCCCCGCCCGATGACGCCTTCGGGAAGGCGATTACGTCGCGGATGTTCTCGGTGCCGGCGAGGGTCATAATCAGCCGTTCGATCCCCGCGCCAACGCCCCCGGAGGGCGGCGCGCCGTACTCCAGCGCGTCCAGCACCACTCCGAAACGGTCCTGCTGCTCCGCGGCCGAGTGTCCCATAAGCGAGAAGACCAGCTCCTGGTCGGCGCGATTGTTGATGCGGATGGAGCCGCCGCCGATCTCGCTGCCGTTCACAACGAGGTCGTACTGATAGGACGAGGCTTTGCCCGGCGCGCCGCCCGGGACGAGGTGTTGGCGCGCCTCTTCCGGGAAGCCGCAGAACGGGTTGTGGGTCGCGTCCCAACGCTCCTCGTCGGGGTGCCATTCAAGCAGCGGGAAGCCCGTCACCCAGGCGAAATGCAGCGCATCGGGGTCCTTCAGCGCCAGCCGATCGCCCAGCGCTGTCCGCACTTCGTGCAACGACTTCGCCACCGTTTCCGCCTGGTCGGCGACGATGAAGACCATGTCGCCCTCCCCAGCGCCGGTCAGCGCGCGAACACCCGCGATCTCCGCTTCGCTCAGGAACTTCGCGATCGGCGAACGGAGTTCGCCCGGGGTGAACCCGATGTAGGCGAGGCCCTTCGCGCCACCGCCCCGCGCGATCTCGGTGAGCTCGTCGATCTCCTTGCGCGTCATGTCGGCTTTCCCCTGCACGCGGATCGCCTTGACTTCGCCACCGGCCTTCAGCGCGCCGCTGAACACCTGGAACCCCGAGGCCCGCAGCGGCTCGGAGATGTCCACGAGTTCGAGCCCGAACCGCAAATCCGGCCGGTCGATCCCGTAGCGGGCCATGCAGTCCGCATAGTCCAGCCGCGGGAACGGCGTCTCGGCTATCGGCCCGCGCCCGAATTGCGCGCCGATGCCGGTGTACAGCTCCTCGATCAGCGCCATCACGTCTTCCTGCTCGACGAAGCTCATCTCGAGGTCCAGTTGGGTGTGCTCCGCGACCCGGTTTGCGCGCGTGTCCTCATCCCGGTAGCAGCGCGCGAGTTGGAAGTACTTCTCCACGCCGCCGTACATCAAGAGCTGCTTCAGGATCTGCGGCGATTGCGGGAGTGCGAAGAAGTGCCCGGGCTTCATGCGCGAAGGCACAAGGAAATCGCGCGCGCCCTCGGGCGTCGACTTGATCAGCGTCGGCGTCTCCACCTCGATGAACCCGCGCGCATAGAGAAACTCGCGGATGTAGCGCACCACCTCGTGCCGCAGGCGGATGACTTTCGCCACCTCCGGCCGCCTTAAGTCCAGGTAGCGGTATTTCAGGCGCAGCTGCTCGTCCACCGCCACGGGCTCGTTGATGTAGAAGGGCGGCGTCAGCGCCTCGTTCAGCACGCTGCACGAGGTCGGCACTACCTCCACCGCGCCGGTCGCCATGTTTGGGTTGACCGTCTCGGCGGCCCGCTCGCGCACGACACCTTCCACGGCCAGAACCCATTCGCTCCGCGCCTGGTGCGCTACAGCGTGGCTCGCGGCGTTCTCCGGGTTGAACACCACCTGCACGATCCCGCCCGCATCACGCAGGTCCAGGAAGATCAGGCCGCCGTGATCGCGGCGACGGTGCACCCACCCCGCAAGCCGCACCGCGCGGCCTGCATCGGCGGGCCGGAGCTCACCGCAAGACGTGTCTTTCAGCATCGAACGAGCCTATCAGGGCGGCGATGTACGCGCGCCGCGCTCGGCCGCGATCCGGCTCGCTTCGGGCTGCATGAGTAGAGCCGGGAACTCGTCCGCGAAGGCTTCATCGAGCGCCGCCGCCACGCGCTGGCTGAAACGGCCGTACGCTTCCAGGAGCCGCGTGGCATCTGCAGTCAGCGTGGTGTGACCCCCACCGGCGCCACCCACCTCGGATTGCACGAGGGGCACTCCCAGGTTCGCCTCCATCTCCTTCACCTTGCCCCACGCTCGGCGGTAGGAGAGGCCCATCGCACTCGCGGCCCGCGCAAGCGACTGGCTCTCGGCGATCAGCACCAGCAGCCGCATTCGGTAGTCCGACATGACCAGGCGGCCTTCTCGCTCGAGCCAGAGTTTCTGCCTGGGGACAAGGTCACGCACGGGCGGAGCGTACGCCGCCGGGGAGCCGCGCAACAACGCCAGGACCTGCTAGAACTTGATAGCCGCCAACAGCAGTGCCGCCGGCACGCGCCACAACGTCTCCAGGCCCACGCCCTCGAATTGATCCAGCGGGGTCTGGAAGCGGTCGGACTCCGGGAACTCCTCCAGCAGCACCGTCGCCAGCCCTGCCGCTCCGAGCGCGCTCACCAGGTCGCCAACAGTCCAGCTGAACGTCGTGCGCTCGTGTCCTTCGATCTCGACAGGCCCCCCAGGCTCGCCGTCGTCATCCCCGTCAACCGGCTCGCCGAAGTAGGAATGCGCCACCACAATTTGTCCCCGCTCCGCGGCCATCATGTAAGCCACGGGGTGCTCGTCGTAACAAACGAGCCGGCCACCGGGACGCAGCATGGCCGCCACGCCGCGCGCCCAGTCGTCCAGGTTGTCGAGCCAGTCGATCGCCCCCCACGGGCTGTAGACGAGGTCGAACGAGGCATCCCGGTGGTCCATGTCGATGCCATTGGCGTCGTCGTCGATGAACGCGATCTCGAGGCCCGAGCCCTCGGCCAGCGCACGTGCGGCGTCCAGGCCTTCGCCCGTGTCGAGCACGGTAACCACGGCCCCAGCGTTCTTCAATGAAAGCGCCTCTTCGCCGGTCCCGGCCGGCGCCACTAACGCCTTCAGCCCCCGGATGTCGCCCAGCACCTCCGTTTCCGAAACAGACAGGCAGCTCCCTCCCGCCGCGTAAAACGCCGGGTCTACATCGCTCGCCCCCGGTTCGAACTCAGGATCGTCCGTCACAACGCCGTCCCCCGAACGGCCGCCAGCCGTCCTGCCGGAGTCTACGCTCTCCGCTCTTTCCTCTCCGCTCTTCGCTCGGCTACGCGTTCACGTCGCCACGCGAGGACTGGATCGCCATCACGTGCGAATAGTCGTTCACCGTCAAAACCGCGCGCCGCGTGTCCGCCGCCCGGATCACCGTGATGGAGGTGTGGTGGACCGACACGAGGTGGTCGTAATGGGAGCCGAACAGGATGCTCAGGTAGGTGTTGATGACGCCGCCGTGGCAGGCGACTGCAACCCGGTGCCCAACGCTCTCCTCCGCGATCCGGTCGATGGCGCCCACGATGCGGGCCTTGAACGCGGGCACGTCCTCGCAGTACGGGTAGGCGTCATGCTTCCGCGCTTTCGAGATCTCGCGGTAGACCTCGCCAAGTTGCTCGCGCGTGTAGATGTCCAGCAGCCCTTTGTCCTGGGGCGCCTTCTGCCAGAGGTCTATCTCCGAAAGTTCCGGCAGGACGATGGGTTCGAGCGCGTGGTGCTTCGCGATTTCCTGTCCCGTCCGGTGGGCGCGCTTCATCGGGCTGCAATACACCCTGCCCAGCCGCGCCGGCGCCAGGCGCTCGCCGACGGCCACGGCCTGCCGTTCGCCAAGCTCCGAAAGCGGCGCATCGAGCGCCTCGCCCAGCGGAATGTTCTCGTAGAACTTCTGCTCACCGTGCCGGATGAGCAGGATCTC